>NC_016627.1:4327500-4627500 GCF_000237085.1 Acetivibrio clariflavus DSM 19732
TCAAGTTCATTTTAAATTAATACATCAATCTCTACTCCAGACTTAAACTCAACGGTCAGCTTATTATCAAATACCGTAACTTTTTCAATAAGCCGCCTTACCAGTTGCTCATCATATTCCTCCAGCTCATAGGACTGTTCATTCAAGAAGTCTGTCATTTCAGCTATTCGCTGCTTCTTCCTTCACGCTCTGCATTTTTAACCAGCGCATTTTGCTTCTGCTCCCGCAATCGGTAATCCAATTATGTCTCCTGTAGTTATTTATAATAGTATAAGTACTCTTCCCCTACTGGCGGCTATCTTAATACGAGCTTATAGGTTTACTTCTATTTCTAACCCTGACTTAAACTCTACCACTAGCCTGTCATTATATACAGTTGCCTTTTCAATTAGTTTTCTAACCAGTTTATCATCAAATTCCGTAATACCACCGGTTTGCATATTAAGGAAGTCCGTCATCTCAGCGATCCGATCCCGCTTATCTTGACGGAGAGCGTTTCTTGAAAGGGTTTCTTGCCTTAAGTCCCGTAAGCGGTAAATCTCATTGACAATATTATCATATGCTTCCTTTGAATTTGCCAATTGGATCAACTCGGCTTGAAGCTCTTCCAGCCTTTTATCAATATCTGCCGTACTCTCGTCCAAATCCTCGTTTAATACGGTTTCAATATTCTTTTTCAGTATGGCCAGGAAAGAGTTTTTCCCGCTGACGGCTATATTGATAGCTTCTACAATCTTCTCTTTGAGAGTATCTTCAAGTATAGTGGAAGCGGTACAAAACAAACCGGTGTTTTCCAATCTGCTGACGCATCTCCAAACGATGGATTTTTTCCCTCGGTTATTCCAATGAACCCTGCGGAATACTTCATGACACTTGCCGCAGAACACCATTTGGGATAAGGGATGATTATTGCTGTAGTTTCTCTTCTTTCCGTTCTTACTTATATGCACACATCTTCTTTTAACAAGCTGTTCCTGAACCTGCATAAAAATTTCACGCGGGATTATAGGCTCATGGCTGTTTTCTACATAGTATTGTGGAACAATACCATTATTGGGTACCCTTTTCTTTGATAAAAAATCTACCGTATAGGTTTTCTGCAGCAGCGCATCACCGATATATTTTTCATTTCTCAAAATCTTATTGATGGTACTGGTATGCCATCTGGGATTGCCTGCACCCGTCAGAATTCCGTCAGCCTCCAAACCCCTAGCTATCTGTAGCATACTGGAACCTTCAAGATATTCTCTGTAAATGCGTTTGACGATCTCCGCTTCTTCAGGTACGATAACTAAGTTACCATCCTTATCCTTTGTATAGCCAAGAAACCTGTTATGATTGATATGGATTTTTCCTTGCTGATATCGGTATTGAATACCCAGTTTTACATTCTGGCTTAACGATTGGCTTTCTTGCTGTGCCAAAGAAGCCATAATGGTCAACAGGATTTCCCCTTTGGAATCCAATGTATTTATATTTTCCTTTTCAAAGTAAACCGGAATATTTTTTTCTTTAAGCTGCCTTATGTACTTCAGGCAGTCCAGCGTATTTCTTGCAAACCGGCTGATAGATTTTGTGATTATCATATCGATTTTTCCCTGCATGCATTCTTCTATCATCCGGTTAAATTCCTCACGCTTTTTTGTGTTAGTTCCGGTAATACCTTCATCTGCAAATATGCCTGCTAACTCCCATTCTGGATTGCTTTTAATGTAATTTGTATAATGCTCAATTTGCGCTTCATAACTGGTTGCCTGCTCCTCGCTGTCCGTAGAAACACGACAGTAAGCTGCTACCCGAAGCTTTGGCAATTCCTCGGCCTTTGCACTATTCCCGATTCGCTTACGGGCAGGAATTACCGTAACATTCCTGGTTGTCATCTAAAATCACCTCGCTCTTAATAAGACTATAAGCATACTCTGCCTGCTGAAATGGATCATCGTATAGATTATCCGGCATTGAAGCATGAAACTTAAAATTCAGGCATTTCTTTTCATTTCCTTTATGTTCATAAATCCTGCCAAGCGCCTCAGCTCGCCTGTGTCTTTCCAGTTGTGCTTTTCCGAATGTGTCCTTGCTGATAATTTGCGGATAGAATTTGTCCTCAACATACCGTTTATCTGCCAGCATTCTTGCAACAGATGTGTGGTAACGCTTAATACCTGCTTTTTGTGCCGCTTTGCTTAAAGAAAGCCCGGAAAGATAAGCCTCAAATAGTTTCTCAATCTTAACTGCTTCCTCTTCATTAACGACAGCCCTGCCGTTTTGAATGTTATATCCAAAAGGTATATGGCTCATCATTTCACCAACCTTTCCCTTAAGTTCAACCCGCATTTCATTTTGAAACCTATTTCCTCCTGTGAAAACACAATGATTTCTTCAATAAAGTTCTCAAATATATCGCTATCAAATGCATCAATCTGCTTTTCAGCTTTCGTTGCAAATTTAAGAAGCTTCTCAACCTCAACGAGGATAGTCTGACTCCCATCGATTGCGCGTTTTATGGCTTCTTTTTGTTCTTTTAATATGGCTGCTTCTTTGAGCAGCTCATTTTTCTGTGTATTAAAAAGAGCGGGGTCCAGGTATCCTTTGGCCATAAGTCCCATAATCACCTGAACTCGCTCTGTATTTTCTTTGATTTTTGTTTCCATCTCCTGAATCTTTGTTATGTTATCTGAGTAATTTGTCTTCTTTAAGCTTTGCAACAATGGCCTTAGAATGAACTTATGACCGAAAATAAGCTTATTAATCATAACAACGAAGGCCTGATGGATCGCATCCTCTCTGACAAACTTCATGGAACAGCTTGATGCGTCCTTTATATGCTTTGTGCAGCACCATGCAATATATTTACGGTCACCGCTGCCATGAATTCGACGCTTTAAACTGCTGCCACATTCTGCGCATTTGATTTTCCCCGAGAAAGGGTAGCGGTTTTGATATTTACTGCTTCCCTTGATTACGCCTTTTTCTTTACCTCTTTGCTTCAATATTTCTTTGACGGCTTCAAATTCCTCATGGGATATAATGGCTTCATGATGATCTTTTATCATGTATTGATCTTTTTCCCCATGATTATAATGCCGCTTAAAATTCTCATCTGTATAGGTTTTTTGCAGAAGGACATCCCCGGTATATTTTTCATTGTTAAGAATACCGCGGATAGTGGTCGCTGTCCAATGTGAACCTCTCTTTGTTGGGATTTTATCCGAATTTAACCCATCTGCAATTTTCTGTGTGCCTTTACCGGCCAATGCCTCAGAAAAAATCCGCTTTACGATTTCAGCTTGTTCTTTATTGATAAATAGCTTTCCATCCACATAATCGTAACCATAGGGAGGGTATGAAATCTTGTATGTTCCGTTTTGAAATCTGCGCCTGATAGACCACTTACTATTTTCAGCAATGGATAAGGATTCGTTTTCCGCAAGGCTGCTCAGAATTGTCAGCACTAATTCGCCATCCATGCGCTGCGTGTTTATATTCTCTTTCTCGAAATAGATGAAAACACCGAGATCGGTAAGTTTTCTCACCATCTCAATACAGTCGGTTGTGTTTCTGGCAAATCTGCTGACTGACTTGGTTATAATAAAGTCAATTTTCTTGTTTTCACAATCTGCAAGCAGCCTTAAAAGTCCAGTTCGGTTCTCCTTTTTTGTGCCTGATATGCCTTCATCATAGTAAATCCCTGCAAATTCCCAATCAGGATTTGCTTTTATATAGGATTCATAATGGTCTTTTTGTGCTTCCAGGCTTGCCATTTGTTCATCACTGTCTGTTGAAACCCTGCAATAAGCCGCTACCCTCACCTTTGGCTTGAAAGCTTGGAGAGCATTGTTTCCATCAATCCTTGTTACCTTTCTCACTGTTTTCACCTCCTTTGGGCATGTGACATGTTACCTCTGTGTGCCGCTAATAGCAAGCTAATTAGGCCATAAGCTGTGCGTACATCGGAGAGAAAGTTTTGCGGTTCAATTTGTCGATTTTGTTGAATTCTTCTTCTGAAATCAGTCCCGCCTTAAGCATCTTTTGCAGGATTTTATATGCCCGCCAGTAATCAACCTCTCTTTGAATTTCCTCCTGTGTTATCTTTGAATATTTCGTTTCCTGCGGGTTATATGGTAAATGATTAGCCCCCTCTATCATTCAAGCACCTCCTATAAAAACTTAGGACAGCCGCGATTGGCTGTCCTTTATCGTTATTCCGGCAATTTGAGAACTTGTCCGGGGTAAATAGTATCTGAAGTCAGGCCATTGAGTTTCTTAATCTCCGGATATCTTGTTCCTCTACCGAGTTCTTTTTCTGCTATTCTCCATAAGGTGTCGCCTTTTTGCACTGTATAGGTTCTATTGCCCTTGTTATCAGGAATGCTGTTTACAATTACAAGGTTTTCTTTTGCTACCCAAGTGTTTATGCCTGCAATCTCTTGACCGCCGGATTTCTTAACCTTTTTGCCAAGCAAAACACATTCTTTGCCGCCTTTTATGACCGGCTTGCCTTTGTATAAAGTTTGTGTGACCCTGTGGTAATAGTCATTTTTAACCCACGTTGGAACTTCCACACTGCCGGGGTAGTAATTCTTTACACTGACCTTAAACTCCACCATATCTCCAATTCCAATATCAGTATTGATATCTGTACTGTTCTCCAGCGCTTTTTTTACTGCTTTACGGAAAGTGTCCATATTCTCCCCATGCTTGGGAAACCAGTGCATCACCTCAGCATGGTTGCTGGCAATACCGAGCTTGTATCCTTCGGAGTGGCAGATGATGTCATTCTCATTAAGGCCGTACTTCTTGCAGAGCATAACGCAGAGTTCAACGGCGTTCTGCCATGCTTTGCGGAAATAATCTTCCTGCTTTGCTGCATCATAACCCACCATTACCGACCCGGATTTATACGAAAACCCAGCAGGCTCACAGATTTCAAAGCCAATATGGGTATTGTTGGCTGCTCCTCCCGCATGCCACCCGCGATGATCCCAAGGGAGATACTGCCAAACCTCTTTATCGTCTACAAAAGCGTGAACACATACCTGCCTATTTATTTCGCCGGCCTTGTAAGATTTGTTCCAACGGGAAAACCACTCAGCCGCCATTACACCCGGCACAGCTGTCGAATGTACCATGATTCCTTTAGGCGTGATTTTTCGACCAGCTGTATAGCAATCGTTTCGCGTCATGTACTTCGTGTACAGCTTCATTTCTTTTCATCCTCCTCATTTGAGTGGCCATGCAGTTGTTCCAATGCGTTCTTCAGCTTTTCAGGAATGGGCAGTCCTATATGTGCTGCATTCTCAAGAATTGAAATTCCCTCGTTACTCAGGTAAAAGAAAATCACCGCTGTCCGGATTGCCCCGCCGTTGCCGAGCACCTGGCTGTCGATTATGTGTCCCACACCCACAAGTACAAATATAAGCACTTTCTTAAAGATGCCCTTGGCCCCGACTTCACTCGAAAGCTTTTTGTCTACAATGGCACACATCACGCCGGTCACATAGTCAATGGCCACAAAAGCGATGAGCGCATATAAAAATCCATCCAGCCCTCCAAGAAACCAGCCAAGAAATCCACCAATAGCAGTAAAAACCGCCTGTACCCAGTTCCATACTGTTTTCATAGTCTTAAACCTCCGTTCAACTTGAGTTTTGCATATAAAAAAGCGCCCTGCCTTAAAGCAAAGCGCTGAATATATAAAACTTTTAACCTATATTTGCTTCGGAAGCGCCTCCCACAGCCGCATATCCTCCTGCCCAAGCGACCAGATGGCTATACCTCGCAATTTCCATCGATAAGCCGCTTCGTTTGCCCAGTAAACAAGGCTGTCCACATCCTGATAATACAGAATAGAAAAACCATCCGCATCTCCGAGGAAGAGACGGGATATCCAGATATTGATGTCTTTTGGTATAATTTTTACTTCATAGTCATTACCGCAGGAAAGCGTCAAAAGCTGCGAGTGGAAAAAATCATAGTCCATCGAAATGTCCTCATTGCGAGTTGCCGATTCCTCCACATCGCTATTTACTGAAAACACCTGAAATTCATCATCCCACGTGACACCAGTGCGAGCAAGCCTGCCAAAGCTGGTTATATTTCCATCCGGAAGTTCCACATCAAAACGCTCGTATGGTTCATATACCCATGCATCGCCCAGTCTCAGTAGCTCGCATACCGTCCGGTTGTCCGAGCAGTACCCTGCATAACCACTACCACCGTTTACATTCACTGTGAAACGCAGGGTTGAAGCTGCACCTGAATATACTCTTACCTTATTGCCGCGTTTTCGCATCTCTATAGTATACATATTCGGATTAGCACGAAGATCGGCATCTGCAGTTTTTGAGAAACTGGTGGAATAGCTGCCAAGCAAGGAATTACCTTGATAAAGCTCGACTCTTTGCGTGTCATAATTTAAGCAGCAGAAAATATCCCCAAGGAACACCCCAGCCCGTCCACTGCTATTTTGAGGGAAAGCCAGCCTTGCCCGGATATGGATATCGGAAAATCCGTCGTATTTCCATGCAAGTTTGCCATATCCCTCGAGCTGGGAATATGGGCGACTTTCTGTGCTGTCTGGCTCTTGCCAAACATCCCATTCGCCGTCCAACACAGTCCAGTAATTTTCAGGCAGGATGTTCCTGTCCCGAAAATCTTCATACCAAATAAGCGCCGAGTCGGGTTTTCTTCGCAACATTTCAAATGTCAGTTTAAAACCTCGATCCGGCTCAACCATCACACCATTTACATCCTTGAACCGACGAGGAGAGAGCATAAAGCTGGCTTCACCGGCAAAGGGATACTCCGAAAATCCACTGCAAACCCTAAAACCGTAAAACTGGACTCCCGGCACACCACCGCTTATGCTGACAGCATGCGTTCCCTCTTGGAGAAATACACCTTTTGCAAGTGTCAACCAGCAAACTCTTCTCCAGTATGGCCACCATAAACGGTTCTCGCTGAAAGTCTTTGATTCACCATCAAGGGAAACGATAATCGCATTTTTGTCCCAGTAAGGAAAGCAAAGCTGTACTGCAATATCGTAATATCCCGCTTCTCTTATCTCAAAACGGTACTCTGCTGACGCCTGGTCATCTCCAAGTGAGGCCATCTCATCAGTAATAATGACATTTCCTTCGTATTCATCCGGAACTCCGTTCCTGTCAATATAAATGGTTCCGAACTCCGCTTTCTGCTCCTTGCCATAGCTTGTCAAATATCTTCGCCTGTTATAAACCCCTTTTAGCAGCGGATATTCCCAGGATATAGCATCCCACCCTTCCATATAGTCATATACATGAGGAAGAGCCCAAGGTACTTTGTTATAGTCATCCCAGTAAGCCACAATTGGAATAAACGGCTGGGGCGGTGCATCGCCTGTGAAATTGTAAACCCCAGTCATCCAGTATTTTGCCGCATAGTAGGTATTAGACACCCCTCGATAGGTTATTCCAAGGTTTTCAGGTGTATCATGAATCCTCCAGTTCCAGCCATAAGCAGGCAACCCCATGAATATCTTATCGGGTGACATAACGGAAATAGCATAATCATATATGCCCTCAAGCCAATCCCGGGGAGATACTGGGCCGGGAGCAGAGCCCGCCCATGCCATGCCATAGCTCATGATGGCGGCGGTATCGCAATAGTCGTTAAGATCGGCATAAACACACCAGTTTTCACCGCCCACCGAGCCTTGCACACCGGTCATACCCGGCAGGCAGATATTAACAAGCTTTGTAGCGTCATATGACTTTACGGTATTATATATATCCCTAAATAGTGCATTCGCCGCATCCTTGTTTTCATATCCGCCGCCGCGCTCCAGGTCAATATCCACCCCGGCGCACCACGGGTACTTGTTCATGATCCGGATGATTTCAGTGAGAAACTTATCCTTTGCACCGTTTTCGTTGTTGCGAAGTGCAGTAAAAATATTGGCTATTCCATGATTCATAATAGTGAGCAGCCACTTAATGTGCGGCCATTTCTGAATATACGGAAGCATGCTGCTGATGCTGGTACCGGTTTCAGTAATTGTGCCTGTTGCGTCAACCTCAAAAGTAAAAATGCCTACCGTATCAAAGCGGTCGCCGTAGTCTCTAAGTGCTTCATACATTCGGGCATTACCCATAAAACTCCACACCATGCAACGTTTGCCTTTTAAGAAATCCCTCATAACCGGTCACCGCCTTCCTGCATCTCCTGAAATTCAAAGAGCACCCGCGCCGATTTTCTCTCTTCCAGTTTCACTGTATGTTTGCTGTCCCATGCCGCAGAATATTGATAAAACCCATCCTTAGGAGTCTGACTTCCGTTTTTTAGGCATTGGCGGGTGGAAGCCTTGAGTATCAGCTCATCGCCTGCGTTAACCGAATCAAGAAACCTTACCTTATGCGCGCCCATATCTTGGGATATTTCAATACTTCCTGCGGCCATATCCTGTATAGGATAGATATAGCAGTCAAGACCAGCAGAAGTTTTACCCAGGTTGAATAAAATTACAGTCTCCGTTGTTCGCACCACACCGTTATAATGCCGGGGCGGAACTGGCTGCCCGTTTTCCTGCATTTTCGTTAGCATTTTGCTCGTGTGGACGGTATAGCCTGTCAACTGATCTCCATCCTGAAGCTGCAGGTCGGTGAAAAAGATTATTCCGGTACAGTCGGAAATCTTGAGTATCACAGTAACGCCCACCACATGTTTATTGCTTTTTAGTTGTATGGTTTCTGTAAATCTTGAAAACTGCATCCATTTCACCTACCCGTCTAATGTCCACTGAATTTCGCATACATGCCCGATCCATCCAGTGGAAACCGAACCGCCCTGAAGCAATAAGTCTGTAAAGTACACTGTGCCGGTGCAGTCAGTGACGCACAGCCTGATGGTGATAGATTTGACTCTGCTGATACTTTTGGGAGAAATACTGTGTGCAATCTGATTGAAATATGCCATATCATCACCCTCAAATCAGGTCTATAAATCTTGTTTCTGTTGTACCGTCCTCGTATTCAATGACTATCTCAACACCAACTTGGCCGTTTTCGCCCTTTTCAAGGTTTTCGGAAGCAATCTGCGCTGAAAATGTATAACTTTTACGTGTTGCTGGGTATACCGTCTGTGACAGACTCTTTGTCATACCAGGTACACCAACAGCTTTGAAGGAAGCAGTTCCCGAAACACCATTCTCAGTATCCACTTCAAAACCGGAATTGACCCAGTAGGCAAAACCATCATCCGCTCTGGAATTGCGCAGATGGTTGAATGGTACCATATCTTTAATTTCCTGACGGTTTACCAACTCTGCTGAGGACAGCGCATCTGCTGCCTTGTCCCACTGTGCTGAAGAATCGCCGAGTTCCCGCAGTTTAGTTGAAAGCTCAATCACTGTTTTCCATGGCTCCTGCAAGTTATACTGCCTTCTCACAACACGAGTCTTTACCAAAAGGCCTAGTTCTTTATCGTCCACTGTAACAATATCACCCAGTTTCCATTCTTCGTGCTCATAACCGGTTAGCGCAGATAAATCCATTGCAGACAGTACATAAGAAACGCGAGGCTTCGAATATTCTGCAAGCCGCATTTTTGCATATTCCAGCATCTGATACGGATTTGTAAACGACGAACAATCAAGCGTCGACACCCTCACTTCACTGGAAAAAGTGTAATCTTCCACGTATTCCTTACCTCCATTAATTGAAGCGAAGGTCAATCCGTCCTTTCCATAAGCATAGAGCCTTGTCACTAATTCGCGTGTATCGACTACCCGTTGAATACTTTTCAAATTCTTTCTATATGAAAAAAGCGCTCCGCTATCAGTACCACTAAAAGTCAAAAGGTGTACCTGGCGGTTGGCGCTGTCAAACACCAGATCGCCGCCATAAATATTCTGTACGGTGCGAAGGATGGATAAGGCATTTTTTTCTGTACACTGCCATGTCCGTTTCGTAGTGACAGTAACATTTCCTACTGTCCAACCTGTACCCAAAAGTGCATATTGCATCGGAACATCTGCAGTATCTGCATTGAATTCTCTAGGTTCTTTTTCCGCACTGAAAGACAGATCGTAAAATACCGCTTCAGCATATACTTGCGTAATAACACGCCCATCTTCGCTTTTATTGTCCGTTAAGGTTCGGATCCGGTAAATGTCATTTACGATTTGCACTTGTTTTTCATTTTCCAGTGTACTTCTTTTTGGATCATGGAACGGAAGCTTGAATTCCAGCGTATCCGCGCCGTTCACCTCACCAGTGACAATGATATCAAAGGCATTTTCAAGAACAGCTTCCCATGCTCCGTTTTTGTCCAAAATCACAGGACGGGCAAAGCCTAATTTCTCATAGGGCGCTTTCGGTATATCATGAAGCTGTATTTCCAGAAGTTTTGGCGTCTTCAACGGATCGCTGCTGGTAAGGGTAACACGGAACCTTATATATTGCCGATTTGGCGATTGAAGTTCACCGCTGGTTCCCACAGCCTGCCATGCAGACCATTCTTCAAGATCATCGCTTGTGCTGGTCTCTACTAGAGACACTGAAGTAACACCTGCAGTATATTCGCTTGTGACAGCTACACGACCGCTGCCTGATAAAGCACATGGAACCGCCCTTGTATAAAGTACGCCACTTGCAGGATACTCGCCATCTGTTGCTTTGAGGGTGACTGTGCCAGGCTCTGCCAAAGCATCTACATCCGAAGCCGCATCCCCACCGTTTGCATGTAAAGACGACTTAAAATATAACAGCAAATCATCAGCTGTAAGCTGTGAGTCCGTTTCCAGAAACCAGTCGTCGAAGCCTCCGGCATAGTAGTAGGTATTTGCATGCATCCCCATAATAATGTCTGCTATACATTCCCGATTCAGCTCTCCCGAAAAGGAACGCACAGGCGACACCCAGGTTGCCCCGTCGCTGCGATCGCATATGATGTTCTGTACCTTTTTGTTGCTTACTTCAATGATGGAGGCGATAAAATACCAGCCGCCGTTTTTTAAGGTAATGGTAGCTGTTTCACTCTGGTCGTAGATTAGTGTGCCGGAGGAGTTATACAACATCAGCCTAAGTCTTCCTTGATAAAGTGAAACATAAAGAATTGGCTGACCAGGTCCTTGGCGGGTATTGAATATGGGTATATATGTCTGGCCGACCGAATAGGTGGTAGGATTAATCCAACCGCCTACAACAATCTTTTCGCCCAGATTGCTAAAGAAACTCCCATCATTTTCTGCTATAAGATGGGTCTTTTCAGAAGTCGGATTAACAATATTTTGCCTAAAGTATCTTCCGAATCTTCCAGCAATAAGGTTTGCTGATGTACCTGACCAGCCGGAGATGGTAAAATGTCTGCCATGTCCCGATGAATCCATAAGCTGAAGATTTTCGTCTGGTGTTTTTTCATTAAATCGCCATAAAGCAGACGTCCTTGATGTTACAGGAAACTCACCGGTAAAATCCTCTTGGCTCGTTAGAATTGATTTTATCGCCATGTTATCACCTCCATCTGCTTTTTGCCTGTATTTTTAACTCAGTAAAGGTCGCGTTTTCTGCGGCAATCTCAATATGATTAACACCTTTCCTGAGAATTGGAAAATTCAGATCCTGCAGGCTGGGAAGACCATTTCTCAAGGTTCGGCCTGTTTCATCAATAACCTTAGCTGTTACCATGCCGGAGTCGACAATCAGAGTTTCACCTTCAGATAATGAGCCAACAATTAGCAATTCCTCGCCGTTTGTAATAAGCGAAATATAGCTTGATGAGGACGTTGATATCAAACCCTTCAAGAGATAAACCGGATTGGAATCCGCATTTCCTTTAACCCTCTCCAATTCATGCAGACCTGTTTCAGAAAGAACAAATATCTCATCTTCCAACGCGTAAACATACGGGTCGGGACAAACAAACCGAAGTTCAAAGCTGCCCGCTGTCCGCAATATCCGCTCACAGTCAACCGCTTCTGATAAGCGAGCCATGAAATATCGGTCGGGCAAATCATCTAGAACAAGTTGTTTAAGACCGTTTTCCGGATTTAACCATTCAGCAACATTATCAAGAACCGATACAAGATCGGCAAAACTGCGCTGGGGAAGCACACTACAGCTAATTATTATGTTTCGTTCTGATATATCGCAGCCAAAATCTGCAATACCTGCTTTGCCCGGCACAGTTTCAAAGGAATTGCGCAGGGCAGGGGAGACCTGCCATTTAGTAAGTCTTGCTCGTATTTTCATACTTTGCGACGATATTCCATTGTAGATAAATCCCATATGCTTCCCTCCATTACGCTGTTATAAAACGTCCCTGCGCCCTTGAACCTGTCTGCATCAGGTTATATAACTCCTGTGAAATCCTACGTATGTCTTCTTCACCACGAACAATCATCTGCTGCACCACAACAAGCGGCCCAGAAGCTAAACCGCTAAATTCACCTCTTCCACTTACATTAATATCAGGAGATATATTAAAATCTGTCGGCACTGCATTTTGCATATCGTCTGCCACTCTGGCCATAGCCTTGTCAAATCCCTCACCAATACCCAGTGCCATATTGCCGCCAATGCCTTCAAAAACAGTGGACGGAGATCTGATTCCAAGAAAATTCTTTACTCCATCAACAATACCGGAAAAGAAACCGGAAACCTTATCCTTAATCCAGCTACCAAGGCTTTTAATACCTTCCCAGATGCCTTTTACAATGTTCTTACCAATCTCAACCACTGAAACAACCGCCTTGCCCAAGCCTTCTATAATAGCCGCAACAATCTGAGGTAAAGACTTTACTAGTTCTGGAATGGCTTTCACAAGCCCGGCAGCAAGCTGTACGATAAGCGTAATTCCCAATTCTATGATCTTCGGCATATTGTTCGTCACAAAGTCAATGATTGTTGTAATTATCCTCGGCAGTGCTTCAATTAGTTCTGGCAATGCATTTAAAAGTCCCTGCGCCAGTCCCTGAATCAATGTAAAAGCAGCTTCAAGGATTTTGTCCATATTATCCAGCAGCCCTTGCACAATGGTGATCACTGCTTGAACCGCTGCTGGAATTAGCTCAGGTAATGCTTCTCCAAGCCCCATTACCAACGCTGTGATTAGCTGCACCGCTGCATCAATGAGTAAAGGCAGGTTATCAATGAGTGCACCTGCAATGGTCATGACCGCATCTACTGCTGCTGGAATCAGCTCCGGCAGCAGGCTCAAGAGAGTTTGAAGCACCTGAGAGAACAATTCAGTTACAGTTTGCAACAGCACGGGAAGCAGATCTTTGACTGCTGAGATAATCGCACCGGTTGCCTCCGGCAGAGCAGCCACTATATTTTCCAAAACCGGTACGATATTTTTAACTACAGCCTGAAAGGCATCCACAAGATTTTGTGTTAGGTTCGTCATATCAGCGTTCGCATTGCCAAGTCCTGCTATAAACGAACTTAGAGAGGCTTGTAAAAGACCAATGGAACCGCTGATGGTCTGGGTAGACTCTCTTGCGAAGTTGCCAGCATACTGTTCGGTTTTTTCAAAAAACATCTGCATGGCAATCTCGGCCTTTTCGGCATTGGTTGCGCTATTCCATGCAAAGTCCAGTCCTTTTGCAAGAGCATAAGCTTCAATGGTAGTGGCGTTCATGGCGACACCCAGATTATCCATCATGGTAAAGTTACCCTTGGCTGCGCCAGCGATGGATTCCATGGCAGTCTGCATGTCAATACCCATAACCGAAGCCATATCTGCCGCCCGTTGCATGGCCTTCTCAGTAAGCTCCAGACTTTTTTGCTGATCGACACCAGCACCCTGAAACAATGCGCCCATTTTGTTGGCGGTGGCAAGATACTCGGATTGAGACAAGCCCAGATTCTTGTAGGCTTCTTCTCCCGTTTTTTGGATACGTGCAGCATATTCGCCAAACACAGCTTCAGAACCGCCAAGGTTCTGCTCAAGCTCACCAAACTGCTCCACGACCTCTTTTCCCAGCTTGATGGCAGCCGCGCCCGCTGCGGCCGCTGCAGCACCCATAGCCGCGCCAACACCTTTAAGAACGCTGCCCAGCTTCTCAAATTTCAAGCTGGATTTTTCGGCGTTGTCTCCACTTTCCTTCAATTCGTCCCCAAGCTCGTCTGCACTTTCAGCAGACTGTTCGAGCTCGCGCTCCATTTTGTTCAGTTCGGCTTTTGCATTATTAAGCTGTATTTGCCACGACTGAGTACGTCTGTCGGTTTCTCCGAAAGATGAGGCGGCATTGGCAAGGGCTTTCTCCAAAGTAGCTATTTTTTCTTTCTGCAATTCGATCTCTTTGTTAAGCACCTTGTTTCTTGCAGTAACAGCTTCAACTGACTTATCCTGCTTGTCGAACTGAGATACGACCAGGTTCATTTCGCTACCCAGTACCTTAAAACTTTGATTGATCTCACGAATGGCGTTTTTAAATTCCTTTTCGCCTTCAATCCCGATCTTCAGGCCAAAATTGTCTGCCACATAACCGCCTCCTTTCCTGCAAAATTTTTAAATTCCGTAAGGTATCACGTCATCAATGGTAAGCATACGCTTTGGTTTCGCCAGCCCTAAAAACTGCTTATGGCACTCCCATAAATCAAGCAGGTACCCAATAGGCATTAGCCAAACTTCATCCTCTGAACGGTTGAGCTGGACAGTGCCGTAATATAAAAGCCGAGTGAACAATTCCTCATCGCTCACTCGGCCGGTGTGTTTTTTAAGTCATCCTCACTTTCAACATTTCTTTTGGTACCCTTGAACATTGCTTCCATAATAGCGTTTTTATATGCTGCCAGTTCCAAAGGAGATGTGAGAAGTTCCACTGTCTCTTCGGTAAGGAGTTCACGCTTTTCTTGATTTTTGAGGTTGTGTATCAAAATGCTCTGGTTAGCCAGCAGTGTAATCAGCCATACCACTTCGTCAAGAGCCATCTCGAAGTTCTCGGTTTTCATCAGTTTCGTGCCGAGGTTTTCAAGACCGCCGTACCTTTTTGCAATCTCCTTTGTCGCTTTAGTGGTTAGAATAAGCTGATATTCTTCATCGCCGATTTTGATAATTGCGCTTCTGTCATTATCCTGCATTATTCGCTGCCTCCTCCCACAGCAAATACCGGCTCATAAACTTCCGTATACCAGCCTGTAATGGTTTCAGGCGATACACCGGGATCGTCTTCGCTGACCTCTGCCTTCCAAGGGTGCTTTCCCTGGCCATCTGGTTTGTTACGTCTCATGACTGTCCCTTCAATGGTGGGTGTCGAAAAGGTAATGCTGTCGCCTTTCGTTTGGAGATTTGTAGCCGGGATTCCGAATTTAACCCTGTAAAGCCAAAAATACCTGTACTTGCCGTTAGCTTTCTTGGCTCTAAAGCCGATTGCCACAGGTGCGCCTCCATCCTCACTGGCAGAAATCAGCACCTTATTGTCATCAAGAGTGGCTCCCGTCAAAACCTCAGCAGCGTCTACTCCGATATCTGCAACACCAAGAGTCAGTGTGCCGCTTTGAAATTCCTTGACCACTTCTGCCGCCCCGTCATCGGCATAAAGTGTCGCCTCTGCCAGCTCCACAGAAAGTTCTGCCGTAATAGCCTTAGCCAGCGGAACAGGCGTGGCGTATGTCTCTTCTCCGTTTTCATTCTCAGTTATTTTGGCATAATATAACCTGTCCAGTCCGATTGTGGCCATGTTTTTCATTCCTCCTTTACTTCATATTCTTTTGCCACATCAATGGCATAGTGGTGATAGCCGGTATCGTCCTCATGGCCTATATACCGCCTGTCGGTAATGGTAAAGCCTGCTTGAAGCAATGTGTTCACTATTTCGTTTTTACGGGCAGTGTAGTTTCCCTTTATAAATAAAGACAACCTTACCTCCTGGGTTTCTACCTGAGGCTGGTTGTCTGCAAAAACTTCAAATGTATCTGTCATCGGAGTAATGACAAGGTACTCATCTGGCGGTACACCGCTAAATACCCCGGTTTCAATGGGGATACCCAAACCATCCAATAACGAGTTTAATTCTGACAATATGCTCATATACGACCCAGCTCCTGTTCCAGTCTTGACTTCATTGCTTCGATGCAGGACTTCCTTGTAGCTGATTTTGCCGGTTTCAAAAAGGGCCTTGGAGGCTGGCCGGACTTGCCATACTCAATAATATTAGCAATCTTCGCATTGCTTTCCCCATCCTTCCTTGGTTCAGTAAAGCCGATTTTTATGTTGTGGTTTCCATCCCTGTCCTGTTTGGCAGGAGAGAGTCCCAAAGCATTTACCAATTCACCGGTTGCTCTGGACGGATATTTAGTGCCGCTCCCGATAACTGACTGAAGATTGGACTTCACTTTTGAAAGAACCACTTCCCCGCCTGCTTCCAGCACCTTAGGTATGATTTCGTCTGTCCTTTCTCCAAGTCTGGATAACTTGAGCAAGAACTCTTCCGGCATTTTAACTTCCACCTTAGCCACGTTGCAGCCCCCTCCTCTTATGCTTTGCTTGATTTCACCTTTTCCGCAAGCACCTCAATATACATTCCGCGTCCTTTTACGTCCTCAACACTGATAATGTTGTACCGGCCATCGCTGCAAACGAGTACAAGATCTGTGGTAACTTCCAGGTTAGGTATCCTACGGAAGCGAAACAGGGCAGACGCTTGCGAAAACGCCGCCCTGTTTGCCCATTTTTCACTGCCATGCCTATCTTCCTTGTATGCCCTTACCGAAGCAAGGATGACATCACCTTTTTCAGTAAAACCCTCGCTATCCTTAACCGGCTTGGTTGAGATGATGTCCACAAAGGTGTTCATTTTCCCAAAGCCCATATCGTCCTCACAAACTCCATATCATTCGTTTCCGCGCAAGCGCGAAAAGCTCATTCATTCCGTTGTTCGTCCTCTCCCCACAAAGTCGGATGACTTTGCGGGGGCCCCTATATCTTCCAATCCCGGTCAAGCCGCAGCAGCATATTTACCGTATTCCATACCTGCTGTCCTGCCTGCACGCTATCCCCGAAAAAGCCAGCCGTCGAGCCATCCCTGCTTTCATAAAAATGGCTCGACAGCATAATGACAGCCTGCTCAGTAGTAGGCGGCATGGGGTTTTCGGCATAATATCCTTCCGGCTTTTTCTGGTAACTTTCCGCATAGGCCACTGCGGCTTTGATATACTCTTGTAAAAGTGCGTCATCTTCGCTGTGCTGCAATATGAGGTTTGCTTTAACCTTCTCCAAAAGCTCCATGCCGCTGCCCTCCGTTTTCATTAAGCTGATTTCTGCTGCAGTATCTTGACTGCTTCAGACAGTACCAGCTTGCCATCTACACGCTGGGTTGCCATGAATCCTACCTGTCCGGTAGCAGCATACAGCTCATTGAGCCGCTTAAAAACCCTGCCCTGACGGTCTGCCACCCAGTAGTAGGAAAAATCACCAAATACAATTGTCTTTGCTCCAGCGGCAATGGCAGGCATGAATGCAGACGTCTTAACTGGACGATTGAGGATAGTGTCCGGTGTTCCAGCAGTTACAGAAGGCTGCCAGAGATACTGACCGTTGTTGTCTTTAAGTTTCCTTATAGCTTTAATTGTCGAATCGTTCATAATGAATACAGCGTTCCTGCGGTACGGAGACTTTAGGCTGTAGAACAAGTCCATGATCTCGTCAAGGGTAATGGCTGTCGCGCTTGCCGCGGTTACTCCTATTTCGCCACCGCCGTTATCTGCCAAAATACCGGTTGGCTTGCCAGAGCCGTCGCCGATAAAGAATGCTTCCTCCTCTTTTGCTCCGATTCGGCGGGCGAACTCTTTGGCTATATACTGTTCAAGGTTGAATACACTGTCGTTTAACAGTTCCTCTGACACCTTGATCATAGTAGCCAGCTTATATGCGCCGATGGATACCTGTGCAAAGGAGTCATCGCTTTCCGGAATCTGACCTTCCTCATCCACCCAGGATGCAGTGCCCTTGCTTGCCACCACAGGAATTTTCTTGTCGCCGCTGGACGTGGTAATAACATTGGCAATCTGCCTAAATATATTCTCCTCCTCCAGCGCTTCCACAAGAGTACGCTCAAAGTCGTCGGGAACAAGATATCCTCCTTCGGTGTCCTCTCCAATCTGCAGCGCGTTGTGTACGTCATATTTGCGCCTGCCGCGCATCATGTTCCAGAAAGACTGCCTGTACTCATCGCTGGCACGTCCGGTTTTTTCATTGTTGCCAGATATGGAAGTGGGTTTGTCTGTAATAGGAATATTCAACGGTTTTGACAGTTCCAAATCTATGGCAGCCTGACGCTCAAGACGCTCTATTTCTTTGCCCAGCGCAATAACGTCGGCTTCCATTTTTTCATAAGTCGCGGTATCCTCCGGTGAAAGCAGTCCGTCGTTCCCGCGTTTGCTGTCGAGGAAAGCTTTAGCAGCTTCCCATACTTTAGCGCGTTTTTCACGCAGTTCCAGTATTTTGCTCATAATCAAATCCTCCTTACGGTTTTATTTGGGGTCCCCGCTAAATCGCAGATTTAGTGGGGTAAAAGTAGAAAAAGCCGCTTTTCAAGCGACTCAATTGGTGTTCCTTTTGGTTTCTCTTTTGGTTTAAGCTTTTGCAGGATGGAATTTGTTACTGCCTGCCTGCTGAAGATCATTCCTCCTGATACTTCAAATTCGGATGGGAATGATTCATCCTCCATAAACAAGATTCCATCGGCAAAGCCAAGTTCCACCGCTTTTCTTGCGTTAAACCAGCTTTCTGCATCCATTAGGTGCGATATTTTTGCCCTGGAAAGCCCGGTTTTCAGCTCATAAGCGTTGATGATGGATTCCTTTATTTCTTCCAGCATTGCGATAGCTTTCTCCATTTCTTCTGTATCACCGATGGCTATTGTCATAGGGTTGTGAATCATCATCATGCTGACTGGTGACATAAAGACGTCACCTCCGGCCATAGCTATGACCGAAGCGGCGCTGGCTGCAATACCGTCAATCTTTACCGTCACTTTGCCTTTGTAATCCATAAGCATGTTGTAAATTTGATTAGCTGCAAATATATCTCCGCCAGGGCTGTTGATCCAGATCGTTATATCACCCTCTCCGGACAACAGCTCTGATTTGAACTGCTTGGGAGTTACTTCGTCTCCCAGCCAGCTTTCTTCAGCTATTGGGCCGTCAATATATAATGTCCGGCTGCCATCATCGTTTTGTATCCAGTTCCAGAAGCGGCGAACCGGTTTTTGTTTTTGTGATTTGTTCAACTTTTGATCCCTCCGTTTCAGCATTGTTTTTGCCTGCAAAGGCACCTGCATCGGCAAGCCTGGTCATGTTACCGTTAACAAGATACAGATCTCCGCCCAACTCCGCCGGAATCCGGTTCATGTCCTCAAGCTCGCGGATATCGTTAGCAGACATCCAGCCGTTCTGGCGAGCTACAGCATAACCATTCATGCGGCTTGCATAATCACCGCGCAGAAGGCCATCTACATTGAATTTGACAAAGTATGCCCGCTTCTCTGATGGTAAAAGCAGCGCTTTTTGGAGAGCCTGTTCCCAACGCACCACCCACGGGTCAAGCGTGTATTTAACAAATTCCAGAGATTGCTGTTCGATGTTTGAAAAGCTTGACTTTTCAAGATCTCCAACCATATGGGGAGGTACTCGGAATATCCGAGCAATTTCATTTATCTGAAACTTTCTTGTCTCTAAAAACTGTGCCTGTTCGGGTGGAATGCCGATTGGTTGAAACTTCATTCCCTCTTCCAGAACTGCAATGCGATGAGCATTGGCACTTCCTTGATAAACAGCGTTCCAGCTTTCCCGCACCTTTGCCGGATCCTTTAATACACCGGGATGTTCCAGAACGCCACCCGGATTTGCTCCGTTGGCAAAAAAGGATGCACCATACTCCTCACAGGCAATAGCCATGCCTATGGCGTTCTTGGCCATAGCAATAGGGGAGTATCCGATCAGTCCGTCAAAACCGAGTCCCGGGATGTGAAGAACCTCCTCACTTCGTAGGTAAATAAGGCCTGCTTTTGGATTAACCCTGCTCTCATCGCTGTCGCGCCGATAAGTGTAAAACAGTTCTCCATTTGGAGCCCTGTCTACCGTCATTTTGTTTGGCAAAAGTGGATAAAGCGCCAGCACTCGTCCGGAACCGTCCCTAATAATTTGAGCGTAAGCGTTTCCCCATAAAAGAAGATGACTCATCAGTGTTTCTCGGAACACGAATGAAGTCATCTCAGGGTTTGGTTCGTCATGGAGTAAATAATAGAGCGGGTGGGTCAACGCTTTTTCTTTGCCACCGTCTTCTTTATAGCGGTACACATGAAGCGGAAGCCCGGCGATGGCTTCTGCAAGTATCCTTACACAGGCATACACTGCAGTTGTCTGCATAGCAGTCCGCTCATTGACAGCTTTTCCGCTGGATGTGCCGCCGAAGAAAAAGCTATATGCATTACCGAACAGGCTGTTTTTCGGCTTATCCCTTGCTTTGAACAAACGGGAAAATACACTCATATAATCAACAGCCCCCTTTCATCATAAATTGATCCGTTGCGTTCATCCCCGTCATGCCTTAACGCGCGGTCAAGCGCCATAATTAACGCTACCGCACCATCTATTCTCTCGGTGGATTTTTCTTTATCCGGCTTAATGTTTCCGGCGGGATCGGTTTTGACATAGATATTGTCCATCATCCACCGCAGTACTGGATTACCACCATGGGCGATGCGTTCTTCCAATGTCAGCTTCATCAACTCTTTTGTAGGCGGCGACATATCCTTGAAACCCTGACCGAATGGAACAACCGTAAACCCCAAAGCCTCGAGGTTTTGCGTCATCTGAATTGCGCCCCAGCGGTCAAAGGCTATTTCCTTAATGTTATATTTCATTCCGAGTTCCTCAATAAAGGTTTCGATAAAGCCATAATGCACGACGTTACCCTCAGTGGTATATAAAAAGCCTTGCCTCTCCCAGACATCATAAGGCACATGATCTCTCCGCACACGCTGATCAATATTCTCCTCCGGTATCCAGAAAAAAGGTAGAATCTGATATTTATCAGATTCATCAAGCGGTGGAAACACCAGCACAAAGGCGGTAATATCGGTAGTAGATGACAGGTCAAGTCCTCCGTAACAGGTTCTGCCGCGCAATTTTTCTGCATCAACAGGAAACGCACACTTATCCCATTTATCCATTGGCATCCAGCGCACCGATTGTTTCACCCACTGATTTAAGCGGAGCTGACGGAATAAATTTTCCTCTGCAGGATTTTGCTTGGCATTTTCACAAGCCACCCTCAATTTTTCGATGTCGACTGTAATGCCCAGTGACGGGTTAACCTTTCTCCATACCTTTTCACTTGTCCAGTCATCGGTATCGGCTGCGCTGTAGATAACAGGGTAGAAAGTCGGATCTATCTTACGCCCTTGAAGAATATCCTCAGCCTTTTGATGTACTTCCCAGCAGATGGAATTGCGGTCTGTGCCAGCAGTTGTGATCAGGAAAAACAGCGGTTGTTTTCTTGCATCGC
The DNA here is from genome assembly GCF_000237085.1 of Acetivibrio clariflavus DSM 19732. Classification (GTDB taxonomy): domain Bacteria; phylum Bacillota; class Clostridia; order Acetivibrionales; family Acetivibrionaceae; genus Acetivibrio; species Acetivibrio clariflavus. Next base: position 4,348,990 of record NC_016627.1, read on the forward strand.
CAGATCCGTGAAGCATTACATCATAAAGATCCCTGTTTGGCTGAGCATGAAGTTCGTCAAATACCACACCATGGACGTTTAGCCCATGTTTCGTATATGCCTCCGCTGAAAGCACCTGATAAAAACTGCCTAACGGTTTATAAACCAGCCGCTTCTGTGACAGCATTGGTTTAATTCGAGATTTTAATGCCGGACACTGTTCCACCATATCTACTGCAACATCGAAAACAATGGATGCCTGCTGACGATCAGACGCACATCCATAAACCTCGCCACCATGCTCGAAATCACCACAGGTAAGATATAAAGCAATTGCCGCTGCAAGTTCGCTCTTACCCTGCTTTTTTGGAATTTCTATATAGGCAGTGTTAAACTGCCTGTATCCGTTAGGTTTCAAGATTCCGAATATATCCCGGACAATCTGTTCCTGCCAGTCAATTAATTCAAAAGGCATTCCATACCATTCACCCTTGGTATGCTTCAGGCAGTTTATAAAAGTAACAGCGGCATCCGCCGCTTCCTTGTCATATCGAGAACCTTCCGCCATAAACTTGGTTGGTTTATATCGTTTTAACTTCCGCAGCTTTGCCGCCTCCTTTCCTAAAATTGAGCAAGAAAAAAGGAACCTCATGGATGAAGTTCCTCTCCTTAGTGGATTTCTATGAAACTTGTTACGTTATAAACGTTATCGTTTGCCTGTCAGGATAAACTCGGCATATTCTTTCTTGTGTTCATTAAGAAATACTACTAATTCATAAAACCCCATTTTATATGCCTCTTCCTGTACTCTTGGCAAGTCAAACATATTACAGGCACCGCTGTCCCGTATGGCTATAATCTGCCGATAAATCTTATCAGTTATCAGATTCTCGTTACCCATGTCCTACACCTCTGACTTCTCTGCCGCTGAAATTGAATCTCTTACCGCTTTATTGAGAAACGAAATATCAAAACCCGCATCTATATAGCCCTGCCGAATCACCTCGTAATAGTAACGACCCGGTGCTCCCAGTGGTCTGCCTTCATTCATGATATACACCATTGCGGGTACCCACTGCCCTTTGAAACGTACCTTAACCGTTTCTTTCCGGTATAGATGCGGATAACCTTCATATCTGTCCAGCGCCTTCTCATCATTAGGCATGATTCTCCAAAGCATTACCGGTACACTTTCACCTTTTTGTTTTTCTATTGTCGCTACTGCGCCGCCATTCCCTCCTCTGAATAACAGCCGGTATCCTGTGAGTTTTGCACTCCCCAGCACTTTTGCCGTTGGGCAGCGGTATGCCATCTGCCTTAAGTTCAGATTGCTTCCGTATGCTAAATATATGGTTCCTCTTTCTTTGCTCATCGTATCATCCTCCTTGTATTTACCAAGGCAGAGGCGGAGATCCACCCCTGCGATTGTCTATCTATGCTGCCCGAAACCGCCATGCTGCGTTACCATCAAGGTGTTTGCAAAGATGCTCCCGGCAGTTTTTGAACTCATCACCAATAAGTCCTATGCGGTTGAGATATGTCCGCATGGCAAACTTCTCATTTTCAACCTGTGGTTTCTTGCTGGAAGCGCATTTTTGCGTTAACGCCTGATGGTTTAACGCAAGGGCAAGCACTATGTAGCTTCTAATTTTTCCCGCATGAAGTTCGCTGTTAAAGCCTCGAAGCTCAATTGTCCCATTGCCATTAAAAAAGCTGTGCAGGTTCAAAAAGTGGTATCTGCTATTATGGTAATGGGTGCTTCGGCTTTCGCTGTAACCTTCGTACCAGATGCTCTCAATCGCCGCCATGGTTTTGGGCTTACGCCGATTCATCTTCTCAACCAGTGCCGCATCCATCTTTTTACAAAACCGCATCCTGTCCGGCTCAATCTGCAATGCTTTATAGAAAAGGTCATTCTTGCTGGCGATAATGTTGATAAAATTACGGATGCTTCGCGGTGTGTGGTCTGCACCGTCTATATGGATATGAATTCCACAACTTGTGTTTGCAAAACCTCCAGCCTTGCGAAGCCTCCTTATCAATTCCTGCAGGATTTCAATGTCTTCGCAGTATGTCAGTATCGGGCTTACCAACTCGACGCTATATTCCCGGCCAGCCGCCACAATCCTGCCGTTTTCCTTTTTCTGAGTCCGGATGCTCCCGTCGCTCATGAATTTCCATATCCGTCCATCCGGTGCAATAACCTTTTGGGTATCGTAATAATCTCCGCTGGATTCAACCCTCCCTCCAAGAAAAGCTGCTGCAGTTTTTGCCGCTTGTTTTCTTGTAATCCCCGTCAATTCTACCTCGATTCCAAATCTCGTTGTAAGCATTGCGCTTTCTCCTCGCTTTCTCTGTGTTTTTTGCCCTTTGGCAGTGTACATTAGGCCATTGAAAACACAGGATAGCAAGGCAATTCTGCGTGAGTTTCCACTGGATTTTGAACAATTTTACACATCTTGAATTGTGTACATTTACAGCTTTCTGATCACATCTATACCATAGGCTACACCCAAAGAAGAACCGCAGTCCCAGTTGATATGAACAGTTCCGATATCATCCACGAAAGATACTGTTCCTTGGTATCCCGGTTTCAGCTTAGAATACGGATCATCCATGCAGATAAGCTCAACACGTGTTCCCGGCGGATACTGCTCTTTAATGCGAAGGACTGTTTCTTTTGAAGGGAAGCCTCTTGCACTCATAGTTCGTCCTCCTCTCCATGATAATATGCGGCATACTTTGGGTAATCTCTACCATCCGGCATTACCAACACTCCATCAGACCGTCGCCGCTGCTTAACCAGCAGGCAACGCCACACTCCATCCTCATTAACGTGACAAAGCCCTTTATTTTCCTCAATGAAAATGCGATCAACACATAGGTCGGCAACGAAGTTATCATAATCAATCTTTGATAGCTCGATAGTTTTTACAACTACAAATCGTTTCCTCGTCTCATACCGATGCGGCACTTTTAAATCCTCTATTCTAAACGGATGCTTGACAAAGAAGGCGGTGCTATGAAAATCATTCATTTTCATCCACCGCCTTTGCTCTGCCTTTCCGATACGCCCCGTTACCGGACAGCCTTGAAAGTAACACCTTGCGTTCAGTTTTGAAGTTATCACCTATAAACCCCAACCTAAGCAGGAAACAGCGAAAAGCATATTTTTCATTATCTGTTGGTTTTTCTTTGCGTAGTACTCGCTTCTGTAATTTTGCCTGTTCTGCCATCTGCTTTGCCAGCGTTATATAAGTCTGCACTTCATCAGCATTTAAAGTCGCGTTCCAGAAAGGGAAGGAAATCTCATCATTTTCAGCTAAGACTACAAGTTCCCCCTCAATCAACATCGCCTTCTTTATCAATGTCTCTTTGCTGGCCAGCATATTATTTAGGTTTTCAAGGCTAATCGCGCTAAAGCCCTCCAACGAAAGAGTAATTGTCATGGTCCCCTCTGCTGAAAAGCCCTCCACATTCAACGTGTCAATAACTGAACGGATGGTTTTTATTTCATTGAGACTGATTTTCGGTGAGTGAACCACACTGTCCCTGTCAATCGTCCAACTGCCAGCAGATTTTTCGTCTTTAATCTCATACAAAAACTCCGGTGCTCCGGCATAGCGCACCTGGCCTTCAAGGGCTTCAGCTATGACCGAGGCAATGGCTTTTCTCTCCTGACCGACAATCTTCTGTGAAAAGCGAAAGCTGTTATTGCTCATGCCATACACCTCCCCTCAAATAAGCTAAAACATTTTTGATTCCCATAAAAAATCCCACCTTTCCTTTTTGGTGGAGTACATTAACGCTCTGTTTTGAGGGGAAAGCAAGGACATTTTTAATCAATCTGTGTTTCCGCGTAAGGTATTTTTTCACTACCTGTTACCAAGAATACTGAATCTGCGCCAAATTGTGAAACATAGCGCTTTACAATCACATCGCAGTATTTCGAGTCAAGCTCCATCATAAAACAAACCCGCCCGGTCTGCTGTGCCGCAATCATTGTCGTACCAGAACCACCGAACAGGTCAAGAGTTAAATCTCCAATATGGGAACTATTGAGTATTGCCTTTGCTACAAGCGATACCGGCTTCATGGTAGGGTGCTCCTCCGATACTTTAGGACGGGGTATCTCCCAAACATCTGACTGTTTACGGTCTTTAAGCGGGCAAAGGCGTGTTCCTTCAAGCCAACCATACCAGATCGGCTCGTACTGGGTATGATAGTCTTTTCTTGATAGTACCAAGCTGTCTTTTTTCCATATAATTGTGCTCGACCAGTGATACCCTGCCTCCCGCATGACGTTCATCAAACTGCCCCATTCCTGAGCACTCATTACCACATAGGTCATGCATCCGGCTTCAGAAACCTCTTTCATGCATTTAAAAGCGCGCAATAAAAAAGCGCCGAATTCTTCGGTGCTCATATTGTCATTTAGAATTTGTCTTGGCTTCCAGCTTGGATGCCTGGTATCTGAACCGTAATCAACATTCCAGGGTGGGTCGGTGAAAACAAATCTCGCCTTTTGCCCATCCATCAGCTTTTGCACATCTGAAAGCAGTGTGCTGTCACCGCACATCAGACGGTGGCTGCCAAGTACCCATATGTCGCCCTTTTTAGTGACCGGAATTTTAATCTCTGCAATTGCCTTTTCTGTATCGAAATTATCCTCTTTGACATTAGCGGTTGTTTTATCACGGAACAACTCATCAATTTCCGCAGCATCAAACCCGGTAAGAGAAACGTCAAAACCATCTTCATTTAAATCCATAAGCAGATCAGTCAAAAGCGGAATATCAAACTCGCCACTGATTTTATTCAGTGCAACATTGAGCGCCTTTTCCCGCTGTTCATCCAAATCAACTACAACACAGTCGATCTCCTTATACCCCAAAGCTGTTAGTACTTTATAACGCTGATGTCCGCCGACAATATTCCCGGTGCGTTTATTCCATATGACCGGCTCTACATATCCAAACTCTTCAATGGATCGGCGGAGTTTCTCGTATTCAGGATCGCCCGGTTTTAAGTCCTTCCGCGGGTTATATTTCGAAGGTTTTAATTTTTCTGCTGGTATTTTCAGTATATCCATAAATCTTAACCCTCCAGTTTGACGGCTTTTTCGCCGGTGAATTCCTCCCAGCGCTTAACAGCTAAATCACAGTAAACAGGGGATAACTCCATTGCGTAGCATTTACGCTCGGTCTGTTCAGCCGCAATTATAGTAGTTCCGCTACCAGAGAACGGCTCAAGCACAATACCTCCTTTGTCGCTGTGCATTTTGATGCACCGCCATGGAAGCTCCACAGGGAACATTGCAGGATGCTCCTTGTTTGCCCGTACAGTGGTCATCTCCCATATCCCAGCATAGCCCCATTTCTTGCGTTCTTCCTTTGTAAGCCTTTTCACAAATTTATAACTGTGTCCCGCAAAGGCTGAAAGCCATACATATTCCTGATCGTTATATTCCTCAACTTCTCCTTTATTGCTGAAGGCTGAAATATACTCATACTGCTGAACCGGCTTGTTTGAGACAAGATGATAAGGTCCTACACCGAAATTTTGCCCTTGTTTCTTCCAAATGCGGATCCAGATAGGGCGGTAACCGTTGTCCAAGAACATATTCACGCTGTAAACACTGGTGGGTTCAATAAACTGAGAGCCGGTGGCGTAGAGATCACCCAGGTTCCAGCAGACAATATCCGCATGCCTGCAAAGGTTTTTGATCACCGGGCGGACGGTTTCAAACCACGGCTCGATTCCGGCCTTCTCATATTCTTTGCCCACTCCGTAAGGCGGGGAAGTCACTGCCATCTGTGCGTGACACCCTTTCATCAACTTCTCAAAATCCTCATCCTTAGTAGAGTCGCCGCACATCAAGCGATGATTCCCGAGAAGCCAGATATCGCCCCGCTTCGTTACAGGCTCGCGCTGCACAATTTCCCCATGCGCTTTATCTATGTCAAAGCTGTCTTGTATCGCCTCTTTGGAGTACCATCGGTTAAGCAGTTCGTCTATTTCAGAAGCGTCAAACCCTGTAAGCGAAACATCAAATGCACCTGCGTCCAACTCAGCCATCAGTTCAGCCAGTTTATTCTCGTCCCACTCTCCCTGAATCTTATTAAGAGCAAGATTAAGCGCTTTTTCTCTCTGCAGGTCAAGATCTACAACGACGCAATCTATCTCTGTCTGTCCCAAGTCCAGCAAAACCTTTAAGCGTTGATGCCCGCCTACCACATTACCTGTTTTTTGGTTCCAGATAACAGGCTCCACATAGCCAAATTCCTCTATTGACCGTTTTAGCTTTTCATATTCCTTATCGCCAGGTTTTAAATTCTTGCGTGGGTTGTATGCTGCTGGATTAAGTTTTTCAACAGATATTTTTTGTATGTTCATCTTGCATTCTCCTGTTCAATATTTTCTTAAGACCCTTTTTTGCGCCCTCACAATCTCCGTTTATTACTTGTCCCCGCAGAGTCTTAAACTGCTGCTTCGTTAAATGGTCTTCATATTTTCTTAGTTCCCTAAGAAAGATTGAATTTGTTTTATGCATCAGCCACCCCTCCTGGCTGTCAATAGTTTTTCCATCACATCGTCGTGGGGAGTGGCCCCCTTGTATTCGGTAGCACAGTTTTCCCGCACGACTTGATAAATTTGATACCACAGGTTATTGGCCTGTTTCATGAAGCTTTGACTCATAGCCACATAAGGTGACGGGATGGCATTGCCAGTTGTCGGATGCTTAGCAAGAAAGCCAAATTCAGTGATACATTCCTCGCACTGGATCCACCGCGCCACACTCTGGGCATATTGCTCTATAAGCTGCGCAGGTATAAGATGAACACACCTGCGTTCCTTAAGCCACTGCCATGTTTTTTCGTATATTTCCACCGCCAATGTTGTTTTGCCGTTCTTCTGCTTTGCGGCAAGATAATCCCTCGGTGGCGGCATGCTCTCTCCTTCCAGTTCCGCAACATCCGTAAACTCCATTACCATGAGCTTTCGTCTGCCGGGGTTTCCTTCCAAAATCTTATCCGCCAGAGGCTTTTTCTTCTGTCCTGCACCAATACGTGCCCCGCCGCGGTTGGTACCGTCCTTTGCCATACAAATCACCTCGATTCATGTAAAAATAAACAGGGGATATACCCCGTTTGAAACTGCGATTTTTCGCGCGTGACCCCCCGCCCGTTGCACAAAACTACTCCGCCAGAGATTTTGACCCCCCTACCGTCTTGCCCATCGTTCTCCTTCGCGAGCAGTGAGCGATGAGTGACATTGTTTGCACAGGCTCATAAGGTTATTGTCTGCATTGGTTCCGCCTTTGGATAAAGGGATAATATGATGTACCTCTTCGGCTGGTGTAAGCCTTCCGTACTTTTGGCACTCCTCGCAAAGCGGATGCTCTGAGATATATCTGTCCCTGATGCGTTTCCATCTCCGGCCATAGCGTTTTCTTGTTTGGGGATCTCGTTCGTATTTGTTGTAATAAGCATCCACTTGCCTTTGATGCATGTCACAGTACCTTCCGTCCGTCAGTTCAGGACAGCCAGGAAAGGAGCAAGTCCTTTTTGGTTTTCTTGGCATCTGGCCACCTCCTTTACACGTATAAAAAAGCCCTCACAGGTTCATCCCATGAAGGCTTATCCATAACTTTTCACAATACCATTATATTTGGTTTTTTACTGAATTTCATCTCATAAAAATCTCATCTGGAATACTAAACAGAACATTTACTTTTTGCCCATGGCATCTTACCGTTATAATACTTATCGGAGATATACCGCTGCATATCGGGTGGTAAAGCTGCAAGCAAAAGATAAGCCTTTTTTCTATCTTCCTCTAACTCTTGGGTGCTTTTATAGAAGGAACATTTATCTTGCTGACACTTGTGTACAGTCAGGATATTGCAGCCATTCCTTCCGTTACTGCCAAAACAATTATCGTACATCTTTCCTCACTCCTGTTTTATGGCATAAAAAAAGCCCCGAAGGGCTTATGAATTTTTATGTCATTTTCCACGATATCATTATATATGGGATACCTGTGTTTTACATCTCATAAAAATCTCATTTCTACTTCCCGTATAAAAGCAGTGCCAGATGATTAAGCGCCTTGTCCTTCCTGCGGTACACCTGTGCTCTTTCAAGAAACAGCTTCTCTCCGATGTTTGCTACAGCTTCTGTCTTGCTCACATCATTAACGAAAAATTCTGTCAGTATAAACTGTTCTTCCTCCGACAGGGCTTCCCAAGCAGGCTTGAACCACTCCATATATTCTAATGCCCGTCTGTAACGTTCTTTCAACACATCAATCTCGTCAAGGCAAGCAGCAAGGCGTTCTTCACCGCTTTTGGGATTGTGTTTGCCCGGAACTCCGGTAATCTTTGCACTATGAGGGCTTGTCATACGGGTTTCAACTTCATATATATCCTCATCACTGTGTTCGATAATGTACTGCATGCTGCTGTAATCTTTTAAAGCTTCAACAGCAGCCGCTTTTTTATCTAAATACTGCCATGCAATCAGCATATCGCACCTCCAAAAAATCAAGATAAAAAACCTTGATCTTTGAAGCAGTGTGCTTTTTTGCGTTGCTTTGCAGTGCTTGTTTCCTTGTTCGTTATGTCTTCGTTCTTTGCAGAAGGTCATACTTTTCCAGAATAACCTTCACCTCATCTACCAAATGGACAACCGCTGCCACTCCTCCGGCATTGAGGATTTTCCTTATAGTTGCTTCCTGCAGTTTTGTTGTCTTTCCCGATGGGGTTTTTACTTCAAAAGCTATAAACCGTCCATTTACACAGGCAATAATGTCTGGTATCCCCGCTGTCCCGTACATACCACCATGTTCCTTCCAACAGAAACACCCCGGTACTGTCTTTAAGTACCGCAGTACTTTAGTCACAATACTTCTTTCAGACATAACCGCTCATCCTCCAAAAATGTTACCTTTTTCCCTCTTATAACCTCGTAACGTCCAAAAAAGACATCTCATAAATCAGCTTCCCAAGCGCTTTTCAGGATTTTGTTACCTTGTTACCTCTTTTTGGGGTAGGTGTATACACAAATATTTTTATTTTTATATTTTTTAGTCTTAAAAAAGCAATGGTACTTTCGCGCGTATATATAAAGTTTAGGTAACAAAGGTAACATCGGTAACAAGTGGCTATTCACCAGCGTTTCGGGCGTTACCTTTTTGTTACCTTGTTACCTTTTTCAATACTAAAGAGGCTCAATATCTGTAATTTCAAAGCCGCTCACATCGCATCGCTCTTTCAATATCGAAAAATCAAGAGCCCACGCTTTCTTAGTTTCGTTCCCGAAACGCATCGTTTTATTGCTCTCCAGAAAAAAGTCACTTTGCCTCAATTGCTTCAGAAACTGGTTATACGGAAGACATTCACCTGTGATTGCATAATCGCGTCTGTACTTGGTATAGCGGTCATATACATCACAGAAACGAATCCCGATAACATTGCCTCCTTTATCAAAAGTGTAGTCTTGATTCGGAGCCAGTTTCATCCGGGCCATGATTTCCAGCGTCTGTTCTACAATAGTCTTGTTATTGCTGCCGCCATCCAGCAAGTACTCCTGCACACCGTTTTGAAGATATCGAATACATGTACCTTTGTTAATGGAAAACACTTCAGACCATGTAACATTAAGGAACTCACATAGTTTGTTTACTAGGCTCAGTCCGGCATAGCAACAGGCGAGATTATTGACGATACGAGATGGAAACTCATCAGATATCTCTGACTTTGCTTCCTCATACCACTTCTCTGCCTCAGCAACCGATACTCTGAGTGCTGTATCCAGCAGGCTCCGACCGAAGCTGCCAAGCAGATCCGCTTTTACACACAGCTTATAAAATGCTTGTCTATGGCTGGCTGGTTTTAAGTCCTTCTTGCTGAATAGCAATTCTATGCTCCGTTCTCTGATGGCCGCTTCATCCGGCGATTCCTCACCAGCTACAATAATAGGCGCCAACAGTTCATAAGTAACAGCACTTTGATCCGCCCTACCGCGGACACCTTCATGGCCGTCATATGCATCTCGAAGATGGTTGTATAAGGCATTTAGCCTTAACTTATCTATCTTTGAAGGCTTGAACTCATCCATCAACTGCGGTATCAGATTCGATGATGCAGATTCCTTCATCAGTGTAAATGCAGTAACCTGCGTAGCCGCGCGGATTTTGCTGCACGAAAATACCGGCAGAATAACCCGCTCCAATGTATTACTTTTTCCGCTGCCTTGTTCTCCGACAAGCAATAAATGAGGAAACTTGATGCCTGATTTTTTAAGATGCGGTTTGATAAAGCACCCGGCCACCCAGGCCATTACTGATACCGTTTTTATGGGCTCGTTATAGCTGAGGAGCCATTCACCAAGCATAATAAGCTGTTTCTTTGTCAATGGCTCAAAGGTTAGGATATCGGTTGTTATGCTTTTATACTTATCAAGCTGCACGATATCTTCAATCATGTTGCCTCCGGCTTCAATGGCACCATCCGTTGAAACATATACCATCCGCCCGCCATGCTCATAAATCCCAAGAGCCTTGACCCCTGTTTTCCTTACCCACTCCATTTCGGATATATAACCTTTCAGCAGTTCCAAATCTCCTTCTGAGCCAAAATAGCCTAAGGATATCGTCCGGCGGTTCAAGATATTTTTAAATTTTTGGATGTTATTGAAGTCGGTAGTCATAAATGTCTGGCGGTATATTTCATCACGAATTGTAATAAGATCAGCAGTCATCTGCGTTTCATCTTCTGATACAATCATCTCCACCGGTTGAATGATAAAATTTGTTATAGGATACACACTTTCGCCTCTGGTGCGGTAATACCTGCCCTCATGTTCAAAGATAACTGACTCGCTTTCGCGGCTGTATACGTTCTCTGTAACTTCAATGGCCTTATCCAGTGTCTCCTGCCCATATGTTGCTCCACTTGCATGATGTACCGTATCCCACTTTTCCCGGAATAACCCGGAATTTCTAAACAGCCTGTCCATCTGCTCTTTGTTTTTGCCTGACCAGAAAGCCAGCATACAGCAAAGAGCAAGGTCGGCTTCGGACTGGCTCGGATACCCTGCTTCCTGCCATTTTCCTTCCCATAGCAGATCAAATTCCTTATGGTTTTCGGCTGTCCGGGCTTTCTCCAGAATTTCTTCGTCTGTAAGCGGCTCTAGCTTAACCACCTTACGGTCTTTCTTGCTTTTTCCTCTCCGCTTTTTACTTTTGATATAATTCTCATGTATCCAGGCTAGAGCTCCATTATCTTCAGCAATGTAATCAGGAGTCCCTGGCAGTCGCTCGCCAGTCATTGTGAAGTATCTGCTGTGGGCATACATTTCAACGCCGGTTTTAGTGTTTTTATTGCCCTTAGCAGGCATCTCCCCTTTATAGAAAATATGAAGCCCAGTTCCTGAAGGGCTGATTTCCGTATAGGACGGAAACCGCTCAAGGATATCCTTGGCGGTATCGCTTAATTCCCCAGTGTTTTTGTCGCGGCAGTGATCTATGTCTATCCCTACTAAACCTCCGCTTTTTGCGAATACAAAACCTAATCCGGTATAGAGATATTGTTCTTTTGCCGCAATCGCATCGTCAAGGGTCGACCAGTCGTTTGGGTTAGTGCTTGAGGCTTTTCTACCGGTTAAGGGATTGTAAGGGATTTTACTGTCTCTTCCGTCCTTTGTGTTTGGTTCCAGACGCCAGCAGATCCATTGCTTCCGGTTTGCCAATTCTTTAGGGAATGAGATGCTCACTTACACTGCACCTCCTCGCATCGTTCATTAAAATACCGGATCGGAATGCTGCGCTGCTTTGCCTTTTCAATCTCAATGGACATCCCTTTAGTGATTTTTCTGCCAAATACCCACACTTCTGAGCACTTTGACATCAGTACCATGCCAAAGTACAAGCCCAGATTTCGCATTTGTTCATCATCGTCGTCCATAAACTGCGGAAACAAGAGGTGCGGAGCAATAGGTATGCAATTCCTGCTCACTGCAAAGCGGCAGTACCCCTGAGCCTTACGGATATTACGTTCTATATCTCCAGCATATGGGCTGCAGATAAATACCATCGGTCTGTAAGGCGCTTTCCTGGCCTCTCGCTCAATCCTAAGCAATGCTTCATAAGGTGTGGGGTCGTAATATCCTTCCGCGTTAAACTTGCTGATACTCATGGTATTACCCCCTGCCTATGCGCTTTTTTGTTCACGTTCGATTACAGGCAATATACCTTTCTTGTTTTTAAGAAGGTCATAGATAAATAGCCTTCCTTTTTGTGTCCAATATGTGTGCATTACGCTTCTTTCTGCATCAATAGCATGAGTCTTGGACTGCGTGTATCCTTGATCGGCGTACTCCTGATATAAAAGCCAGCAGTTTCCCATTTTGTACTGTACTCCAAGATCATGAAGCAGCTTATTGAAAGCGCGGCCAGACATTCCGTAATCCTTGGCAATCTTGCTGATCGGCACAAGGCTTTTATTTTGCAATATGAGATCATAATAGCTCGCTTTGGGCTTCAACTCACTGATAATCTGTTTATTCTTTGCATTCTCTATTTCTAAAGCTTTCCGTCTGTCGCGTTCTGCCTTCAGTTCAGAGAAAATCCTGATACCATACTCCGGATTAGAAATCATCTCTTCGATAACTTTATCTGTAGCATAAACTCCATATTTTCTGATCGTGGGCAGCACTTCATCAAAGACCCATCTTTCAAAGCGTTCAGCAGCAGGAAGTTTGCTACGTATAATGAGACGATATAGATTTCCCTCTGTAATATAAGTCCGTTCAACATGCTGTTCAGTCGAGACACCATATTGATTTGTAGTTAAGGTGACCCCGTCGTGTTTCACGACCCCGTCTGGTTTGCAATGGCGTTGTATCGCATCACGAGGGTTACTATATCCTAGCATCCTTGCACAATCCGTTGCAGGAAAGTATTCCTTTCCATCAATAACGAGTACTTTAAGTTCTCCAAATTCTGTATTCTTAAAAACCTGTAAATTAGTCATAATATCAATCCTCCATTTCTTTCATTTCTCCAAAATTTCTTCCTACCGAAGCCTCTGCCACAATAGGTACATCAAATTCAGGGAAGGGTTGTGTTTCCATACACTCTTTTATAAAAACAACTGCTTCGTCCACCTTGTCTTCCGGTAATTCAAAAACCAGCTCGTCATGTATCTGCAGCATAGGTTTCAGCCAAAGCCTTTCGGGAAGTCCACTGATGATGCGCCCACAGGCAAGCTTTAGAATATCTGCCGCTGTACCTTGAATAGGTGTATTTAATGCGCACCGCTCGGCAAACGACTTCTTGCCCCAATCTGATGACCGAATTCCCAGCAAGTATCTTCGCCTGCCCAGCCATGTTTCTGTATAGCAGCTTATAGCAGCCCGCTTTTTTACCTCATCCTGCCATTTGGCAAGACCGGGGTATCCGGATTTCAAGTTTTGAATGATGGTCTCACATTCGGACAAAGTTGGGTTCAGCCCAGCTTTAAATTTAAGTGTTCTCTGTAAGCCAGTAGGAAACAGGCCATAGAACACACCGAAATTGCAGTTCTTTGCAATGGTCCTACGCTCTTTATAATGTGGAGCATTTTTGTCTGCTGCCTCTTCAAAAGGAATGCGGTAAATAACAGAAGTGGTCTGAGCATGGATATCACCGCCAGTACGATAGGTTTCCAGCATACGTTTGTCCCTGCAATAAAACGCTCCGACGCGCAGTTCTATCTGTGAAAAGTCAAGGGATAAAAGAACCTTTCCGGCTGGCGAAATGATAAATTTCCGTACGCCTATTGGGTCATTGTCTTTCTGCGGGCAATTCTGCATATTCGGGTTTCTTGACGCAAATCTGCCTGTCTCTGTCCCCAGTGGCATAAGGTCCGGATGAATCCTGCCGGTATCCTCATCAATAAATCGAAGATAACCGTCTATATAGGTGGATTTGAGTTTGCCCCACTTGCGGTATTCCTGCACCAGTTCAAATAAGCGAGCAAGTTCAGGCCTGTTGGATTCACACCATCCTTTTAATAGGATCATGGTTTCATCATCGGCAGCTTCCTGATGTTTTGCGGTCGTTTTCATGACCGGAAGACCGAGATCCACAAAAAGATATTTTTTAAATGCTGAAGTTGAAGCATTTGCCCCAATCTCTACATTGCCGATAATTCCGGTAATCTCTTTTCTGATACTGACAATCTTTTCTGCGGCTTCCGCTTGTTTCTTCAGCATGGCTGACTTATCCACCAATATGCCGTTATACTTCATTATCCCGACATATACTGATGTAGGCGATTCTACCTCTTCCACAATAGTTCTGTGTTTGGGTAAAAATCTATCAAACCACTGATTGAAAACATGATACAAGCGAAGAGTGTAGTCGCTGTCAGCACAAGCGTAGCGGACAGTCTTCTCATCCTGAGGGTTCAATTCATCGAAAAACCGACCTTCAGTAACCGTTGAGAATTCTGTCATTTCTGCTTTGCAGAGTGCAGGTGCAAGCGTTTTTAATCCGCTGTCAGCAAGACTTCTGAACTCCCACTTGCTTTTTAATGTAAGTTGTGATGCTGCAATCGTGTCATAGCAAGGCTTTTGAAGGACGATACCTCTTGCGTAAAGGAACATAGACTCAAAAGCCAGATTATGAGCAACTTTTATTACATCTTTTGATTCGAATAGTAATTTCAGATAATCCCATATTGCCGCCTGGTTCTCTGCATTTCGCCCGCTACGATGTTTAAGTGGAACATATATAGCAGTCCCTTCTGATACTGAAAAACTGATCCCTGTAATATCTGCTTTATGAGCATCCAGAGCTGCACTTTTATCGTTCCTCCATTTATCGCGGGGTGACGTTTCAAAGTCGAAAGCAAATAGGACAGTGTTTTTCAGATACTCTTTTATTTCAGACAGCATATAAACACATTTGTATCCCATGCGGTTCTCCTTTCCGCCCTATCGGAGATGGAAGTTACTCTCCGATAGGGCCTTTGATCACTTAAGCGGCTCAGTAATTTCACCTGATTCAGGGTCTACATTTATTACCTCTTCACCGGCAGGTTCAGTGTCATGGCCGACTCGGGTACTGAATGCTTTGACCTGCTCGGAAAGCTTGGATATCAACGCATATTCGTCGGCGGTCAGATCCCGATCTACAGCAAACTGAGCCTGTGAATAGGTGATACCGCTTGAATTGGCCGCCTTTTTCAAAGAAAAGCGAGTAACAACGCTGTTTGATTTTTTGCCTTTAGAAAGCAGCCTTTTGATGTAGCGGGAAAACTCTTTCAACGATCCAGTAGGCAAAGAGAGTATTAACGGGAAAATTTCCCCTTCACGCAGTACATATATCCTACGGCGGTTTTTGCAGGCTTTGCTACCGTTTTCCCCTGAACCGAACTGATTATATGGGCATTTGGCACAGCTTCCCCCGGGGTCTCCTTCGCCGGTTATACCATCAAAGCTTCCGCAATCCGGTGGGTTACTGCCTCCGGTATACTTGTCCTTGTAGTATGCATAAAGTGGATGATGATAAAGAATTACCGCTGAGAATTCTTTGACAGTATCAGGTTCTCCGGGATTTTCCCCGGGTACTTCGAATACTGTGCTGCCTGCGGACGGGATTTTTATGCGTTCAAAAGTCATGTCAAGACCGTCAAGTTCTGATGCCATTGCCTCGTCAAGATTGAAATCAGCGAGCTGAAGAAAACCTGTATTTTCGTTAATAGTTACGAGTTCATTGTTTTTCATGCTTTTATACCTCCGTAAATATGAATTTGAAATGTAATCTATATCATTGTTCTTTGAAGCATTGTTCTTCGAACAGTTATTCCTTGAACATTGATATTGGAGCATTGCTTTCTGAAGCTATTTACCTTGCTGCTTTCCGCACAGTTACTGTTGTCTTTTCGAAGACATTCACAAGGCCTTTCAGCCAGTCCGGAAGCTCGTCCCCATTCTCCGCAATCTGTTCTTTAACAAATGCTGACAGGGAATTTGCATTGACTGTTTCATAGATGAGTTCTCCAAAGCCTTTACTGCGTAGTGCGTCAAACAGTTCCTCCTTCATGCCTGCGGCAGCACTGGCTCTTGTTGTCGTTGAAAGGCAGAACATTGTTCCTGCTCTTGTGAAGTTTTGCGTCTCACTGCTGATCATCAGCTCAGACAGGCGGTATTCAACATCGTCAATCTCTGCATTAATGCTTTTCAGTTCCTCTTCAACAGCCTTCTTTGCCTCGCGCAGCTCCTTAAGACGGTCAGCAAGTTCAAACATCGCATTATTGCTCACAGCTTTCACCTCCCTCTGGGGCAAAAGGATTTGCTCCTTTGCGGTAGTCGTCTATCAGCATTTTTGCAAGATCTGCCTTATTGCGCAGAGCAGTCAGGATTTTTGAGTCTACAGTACCCTTGGCGATAAGGTAGATATATGTGCAGCTGTTCTTCTGCCCAACTCTATGGATGCGGGCTTTTGTCTGCTCGAAATTCGACATGGAATAATCAAGGGAGTAAAATACCATTGTGCTTGCAGCGGTTAGCGTAATACCAAGGCCAGCAGTTGCAATCTGGCCTACAAACACCATGCAGTCGGGATCACATTGAAACCGGTTTACTTGCTCTTGGCGATCCTTTGTTGCCCCATAAATACACGCATAACTAATATTCTTTTTTTCCATCATCCTGCATATGGCATGGATTTCGGGGATAAACCTTGCTATGACAACCAGCTTATGTCCTTCTTGAATACTGCTTTCAAGGATATCTTCAAGAGCTTTCAACTTGGCATCACTGACTTGCTCGATTTTCCCACCGTCATCGCTTCCGATAAAGCCACCGGTTAATTGCGAAAGACGAAGCAAGCGTGTCAGTATGTTTGTAGCTGTTACTTCTCCTGCTGACAGCTCAGTATAGCTTTGTTTGACAAGCTCTTTATATTTCTTTAAAATGACAGGCTCAAGCTCCACATACCGCACAATGTCGGTGGTCTCCGGCAAATCCAGGCATTCGGCCTTGGTCGCCCGGAAGGCGACGCTGTGAAGCCTTTTCATTAAATCCTGCTCCATTGATTTTTTCAGCACCGGCGTGTGGTTGCCATAGCCGACCATGTCAAAGTACCTATTGCGGAATACATAGAAGCTCTGGCCAAATATTGCCGGGTTGAGGAATTTATACTGGCTGAATACGTCGATGGCTTTGTTGGTAATGACCGTCCCTGTGAGCAGCAGCCTGTACTTTGCCCGCGCGCCCAGCCGGTGCATGGCCTTGGAAGCCGCAATGTTATGGGTTTTAATCTTGTGGCCTTCGTCGGCGATGATCATGTCGGGGTTCCATGCGGACAGTTCCTTTTCCAGCCGCCACGCCGATTCATAATTGATCACCGCGACTTGCAGGGGAGAGCCGCGCATGTGCCGCATGGTATCGATCTTCTTTGCGGCGCTGCCTTCAAGAACAGCAAGGCTGTAATCGAAATCCGCGAATTTCTCGAACTCTTCCCGCCAAACACCAAGGATGGAGAGCGGGGCCACCACCAGAATCCTGTGGATTTTGCCAGTCTGATACAAAGCGCCGGCGACCGCAATGCTGGTTATGGTCTTTCCGGTGCCCATTTCCATGAGCAGAGCCGCGCCGGAAGATGCCATCCCGCTCGCCGGAATCAGGCCGAACTTGCCGCATACGAAATTGAAAGCGTCGATCTGATGCTTATACGGCGCGGCTTTAATCGGCATGGGCAGAAGCGGCTTCGGCTGTTCCATCCGTTTTGTCCCTCCCTTCGTCAGGCGGCTTTTCAAGCGTCGCCAGCTTTTTTGCCAGCCGTTTTGACACTATGCTGATGGCGGTCAGGATGCCTACCAGTTCTTCCGTCGTTTCCTCGCTCTGCGTCAAAGCGGCGTTCACGCTTTTTCTCATGTCTCTCACCTCCGTTTCGGGGCAATTAAAAACCCCCTCACAATCCAAAGGAAAGTTTGGGGGTGGTTGATAACCTTAAGTCATCAATTTTTTTAATTTTTCCAGTATGCGGTTACGGCGCTTATGTATGGCCGGTTGGGATACACCTATTTCACGAGCTATTTCGCGTTCCGACTTATCGTTAAAGAACAGCTCGTCAATCAGAACCCGCTCCTCCTCGGTCAGTTCCGAAAGCGCCTTGGACAGCATGTCTAATAACAGCTTGTCCTCGACGATCTCGTCAACCAGCGCCTGCCCGGAAGGAATCTCAAACCCCGCGTCCGCAAACGCTTCGAGCGAGAGCTCCTTTTCCGCGCGAACCTGCCTGCGCTTGCGCTCTCTCCAAGCAGGGCGCTTGAAGGCATAATATACTTCCTTGCTTACCGGAATTTGCCTGCCGTTTATTTCAATAAAATACTCCTTGTCCATCCATTTCCACCTCCTTTCCCGAAAACTCATGGGAAAGGAGGCGGGGAGGGCTGCGGCATCTCTGTAAAACAGCGCAAAGACAAAAGCGGCCGAGTTTACTGAAATCCGTAAACTCGGCCGCAAAAACTATTCTATCAAGCAGTGCCCTGCCTAAGGGTCGTCATCTCTTTTTGCGCTGTATTGTCTTTTTATACGGGGATGGAATCTTTTCCGGCGTATAGCTTTTGCCTTATGTATATTGGCAGAGAACCGCTTGATATTGCATGAAGTACATATCATACAATATCAACCTCTTAAGCTCCAACCTACACGGCAGCACCCGCCATACGCTCAGCTATTATTTAAGTCCGGCAGGTGTTGTCATGCCGAATTTTTCTTGTTTGCGCTTATGGATATTGCTTCATTTTTCCCTTGCGAAATATGGTACAATGTAGATTCCGCCTTTCTTTTTTTAAGATTAACGTTTGTTAACTATGTTTGTTTTATAATTTCTGTTCTGATTTTATTGTCGCGGCGACAAGCCGAATCAAGACAACAATTGAAACTTGGCGGTCTGATTTGGCATGTCCATGTGCATGAAAAGAGGCTTGAGTTTCTCCTATGCTTAAATAGCTGCACCGCCCTGCTCAATAATCCGGCACCTTTGCGCAACGTTGCCTCAGATTATAGATTTCATCAAGCCAATAAGTTGTTTGTCGGTTTCCTCATAACGTTCACGGCTTTTTTCTTCATCAACTTTGTCTTCAGTCTTGACAACATCTGCTTCTGCTTCAATGGCAATACCGACTCTGTTTTCCAAGTATATCAACTTCCTAACATGAGGTACCTTTGCATTTACATTGGTTGATGGATAAAAATCATCTATATGGATTTGTCCGTTTGGCTTGGTTACATTTTGGACTTGTTCCAGTTCTTCTGTGTTGAAATAATCTACTAAGAAATAAAAGACGCTGAAGCGGTTTTGAAATTCCAACGTATCTTTGTTGTAGTAATAATAGTCTGTACGGAATGCCATGACTTCACCAGTTGCGTCGTCCACCAAAACGCTTTGTGTTGTCGTATAATCCCCTTTGGGAAGAACAGGTGAAATAATAGATATATGCAGAACTGATTCTATACTATCTTTATTAAATTGTTGGTTATCCCAATGTGAACCGACACCCGGGTTTTTCTTTACAAACTGAAGCCAATTTTGAAAAAAATAGCTTGCCGGTACGTTTGCTTCATATGGTTGCCTAATAATCTGCGATATATCTATGTTATGATAAACTGCACTGTTTTGTCCTGTATTATCAAGATTAGTAGAAGAGGGAGCCTGAACGCTCGGCTGGTCTAATCCTTTTTCACTTGGGAGAATATTATTGTTATTGATATATGGCTGAACACCTATAAAAGCAATAACAACCACCACCACACATGCGGCAATGGAAACATATTTCCTGTTCAATCTAAAATTGAAAAAAGTAATTTTTGATTTCTCCCTAATTTTTTCTATTGTTTGAACTTCCAGCCGCGGTGGAACCTCAACGTCATCCAATCCTTTATGAAGTGCTTTTTCAATCGAGGTATTCATAATCCGACCATCCTTTCTCAGTTAATATTTCTTTGAGATAAATTTTGGCTCTATGCAATCTTGAGTTTACGGCAGGCTCTGTTAGTTTAAGTATTCTCGCAATTTCTTTTGAGGTATAGCCGTAATAGTATTTAAGCAATATTACGTCTTTATAATCCAAAGGTAATGTAGTTATAATTTGATAAAGCTCATCATATTCATCATATTTTGCAGCATCAATGCAATCGTTGCAGTCGAGAAGACTTTCGTCTGTACTATTCCTTAACGAACGGCTTTTTAGAAAATCTTTACACGTATTAATGGCAATTCTTGTCAGCCATGTTTTAAACTCGGATTTGCCACGAAATGTAGAGCGTTTCCTTATTAGTTTAATAAAGACTTCCTGAAAGGCATCTTCCGCGTCCTGACTATTGCGTAGATAATAACGGCATATTCTTAAAACATCTTTTCCATAAGTCTTAACTAAACATTCAATATCATCAAAATCATTCGCCATTAACCTGCACCCCGATCGGCTGCGTTCCAATAAACGCTCTCCAATTCTACTAAAATATCCCTATTTTATATTAGACGATAACAAAATCGTTTTTCATTCGTAATAAGTCATAAAAATCGCCGCAACCCAAATTAAGGATTGCGGCAATTTTTATTGTAAAACAATAATTATTCAAGCCTTTATTTGATACTGTAAGAGAACGTTTCAAGCACTTCACCACTATTAGCGTCAATTACAACATTTTGATCTGCATACACTGTACCGCCGGCCATCCCTTGTTTCTGTAACGTGACGCCATGATATGTTACAATCCATACAGGGTAATCTTTTAATGTAATATTAGATTCAGGCAATACAGGCGTTTCTGTATCGGTGAATTTTGCTGATACGGCAGTAATTGACTCTGCTTTCGTGCTTATTTGTTTGCCGACACTCTCATTTGCCTTCTTAACTGCAGTAGTCTTATCCAATTTTACCGCTTCAGTCAGTGCTTTAACCTCAAAGCCATGATTCTGAAAGTTTGTATTCTCCGTTAATATATTTAAAGAATCACTGCTCAAGGATGCGGAATCAGGCAAGGTTGTAGTTTCAGAGGTAGCCGGAACTGATTGCTCTGGAACATTATTGTTATTTGTACTTGCGAAAGCCCCGGCAGCCAAACTCACTGTGAATACTGATAATACAGCAATAGCCGCAGCGAGCGCAATAATTTTTTTCATGAAATTTCACTCCTTTTTTGTTAATAGCGCAATATTGTTGTTATATTAATACCGTGAGTCCCAAATTTCCCACTCCGTAGAGCCACTTGTTGAGATGTTATTTCTCATTGTTGAAAGATCTCCATATCCCGAACCTAAACTTGAAGGATTGTAGCATGTTGCAGATACCCACGAATTAGATGTGTTTTTATATTTTGCATTACCCATTGTTACTGGGTTTGCCACTGAGCCGGGGCATTGATCGTCTTCGTCATGAGTTTCTCCAAAAAATTGGACCATGCTCCTAGTGAAAGGAATAGTGGAGAGAGAAACCGTTCCATAAGAAATCCCGTTAATCTTAAAATACATTGTTGTACTATCGCAACCAACCATAAAGTCATTATGACTACCCGCCGTTGCTGTCCCTAACGTTTTTTGATACCAAACACCACCAGGCTCATAGTTATACTCATAAAAGTATTTGGGAGCGGTATAGCCTGAAAACTTCACCCAACCTACCTGTGCATACGAATCAGTTCCATTGCATGTCATGGCCCATGCGGATACAGAAGAATCCTCGGATATAGTAGGATTTTGGGTTTCAATTGTTAAAGCTGCTCCATTGTTACTTACAGTTTTCCATGCTCCATTAAAATAGAATCCAGTCCAAGCAGATGCCTTTAATGGTGCAATGACAACTGCCAATAATAGGAACATACTAATTAAGACGCTCACTAATTTAGCGTTCTTGTATTGCACTGTTCTTGACATCGTATGTAACCTCCTCACCAATTAAAAAAATTAATATGGTTTTTTGCTTGTGATAGTGTTATGGAATAAAACAATGGTATCATCCCCTTTAAAAAAGTCTTTGTTGTCTCTATTGTATTTGACGATTAGAAAACCATTTTTCTTTCCGTAATTTTAAAAAAATAAATTAATATTATTTAAAGTCTGAGTAAAGCGATGCGTTTCAGGCCTTTTCATTGAGTTTTAAATTGATGTATTTATTCCCGCGAAACACATCAAACCATTTCAAACCTCGTCTTTTCCGTCTACACAACCCCTCCCGCCGGAAGCCGCCCCGAAAGGCTGTGGATGTGTTTCCACAAATAATCACACACATAAAAATACAGGGTTTCCCGGCATCTCCGCCGCCAAAAAGCACATTTTCGGCAGATGGCAAATCACCTGAAAGCCCTGTATTCAGGCCGTTTTTCAGGCGCTTATTTGTTTTTTACATTTGTCATCAATGTCACGCACTCAACATGGCTGGACCAGGGGAACATGTCAACCGGCTGAACCTCCAAAACCTCATATCCCCTCTCGGACAAAAACGCCATATCTCTCGCAAGAGTTGCCGGATTACAGGACACATACACAATTCTTTCGGGTGACATATTGACAAGAGTATCAAGTACCACCCCATCACATCCTTTACGAGGCGGATCGACTACCACTACATCCGCCCTTATCCCCTTATCATACATGTCGGGAATTATTTTCTCTGCCTCTCCAACTATAAATTCCACGTTATCAACACCGTTTAATTTCGCATTTTCCTGTGCGTCCCTTATGGCATCTTCTACAACTTCAACGCCGTAGACTTTTTTTGCCTTCTGGGATAAAAACAATGAAATGGTACCAATACCGCAGTATAAATCAAACACCGTCTCTTCGCCTGTCAAACCTGCGTACTCTAATGCCTTATTGTATAAAAGTTCAGTCTGTACAGGATTTACCTGATAAAAAGACAATGGTGATATTTTAAATTTAAAATTTCCAATGTAATCGGTTATGTTCTCTTCACCGAATAGCACTATATTTTTTGAACCTAAAATAACATTGGTATTTGCTGTATTTATATTCAATACAATGCTTTTTATCTGGGGCATTTCTGCGGTAAGCCTCTTTACAAGAAGATCCTGCTTGGGCAAGGTATTTCCGTTTATTACAAGCACCACCATCATCTCTCCGGTTTTAAAACCTACCCGGGTCATAATATGACGAACCAGGCCTTTACCTGTAGTTTCATCGTATATACTGATTTTATTCTCTTCCAAAAACCTTTTTACAATGAGTTTTGCTTTATCGCAATCACTATGTTGAATTAAACACATATGAGAATTGACAATATCATGGGATCTTTTGGCATAAAACCCCACAACCAATTCACCCCTCTGTATCCCTACAGGAAACTGGGCTTTATTACGATAATTAAAGGGATTATCCATGCCAATGGTATCATGAACCACTACACCTTGAAGGCCACCAATTCTTCTTATATTCTCTGTAACCAGATCAGTTTTAAATTTCAATGTCGCATCATAGCTCATATGTTGAAGACTGCATCCGCCGCATCTGTTGTACACTTTGCATAGCGGCTCAACTCTGTCGGGTGAAGCTTTTAAGATCTTTACAAGTTTACCCACGGCATAGTTCTTCTTAACTTCAATTATTTTTATCTCAACTTCTTCTCCCTTTATCGGGCCATCGACAAAAACCGTAAAGTTATCAATTCTGCCCACTCCCTGACCTTCATGTGTCATTCCGCTGATTTCAATTTTATATACTTCATTCTTCTTAACGGGAACCAACTTTTTACCGCCTCTCACTAATACTATTGTTATCTTTCCTGTTAAAATAAATTTTAGAAAGACTAAACCATATATTAAAATTCAAAATGATAATTTCAAAAGTTTTGAAATTGACAAAAAACATAAAATTTTATTTGTTTTATATTATATTAGTCTTTATTGTAAAAAACAATTTTAAGCAAAAAAATAGTCCCATTAGGGACAAAATATTGAATCAGTTTGCCTTATTGTTAATTATTGCTGATTGCATAAATTTATAAACATAAATTTCCATAAAAATGTTCAACTGCATTAACAGAAACAACTTTAAATTCCATGCAGTTGTCTATGAAAGTATGATATAACTGCAATAACAGCAAATATACAACAATAATTTAAAACCAGATTCATAAGTCTCTTTAAGAACTTCTATAAATTTTCTTCCGGCTGATATAAGGCAACAAATCAATACATACAAACAAAAGAGCCTTTATCATCAAGTATGCAGCCCATATGTCCGTCCTGTGTTTCATGATTTTTTATCTCATTTGCAGTATCTTTAAAATCCTTTCTTTTTTGCATCTATGAAAAAAAGATGATAGACGATATCAATATACCCTTCATTTAATATGCTATTGTGAATGTACATGAGTTCTTTTTCATATTTCTTGGCTGTAAACTCTGGAAATACCCAGGGAAAAGCTTTAATATATATACCCAATGCTCCAACGTCATAAAATCTGATAAAACTTATTTCCTCAATTGAATTTACAATTTCAAAATTGTTTTCCTTCAATTCCTTTTCTGCATAGTTTAAATTCCAGTTTGAAATTTCCAAACCCTTGTTATCAAGTAACTGTATCAAATTCACAATAGTCAGGCTTCCGACTTGCTGTGTAATAAAGTGTGCATCGTCTGCTAAAATACGATATATTTCTTGTGAGCAATATGACTCATGCCTATCTATAATTAAATCGAAAAAGTTATCATCAAAAGGCAACTTACTATTTTCTTCATTTCCATCAACCTCTATTACCCGTATTCCGAGAGGCTCAAGTTTTTTCCTTGCAATTTCCACATTTGGCTTATATCCTTCGGTTGCATAAGTCTCTTGGGGCAGAGGTGTAAACTTTGACAATCTTTCTCCCCCACCTGTTCCTAAATCCAATAGCCTTTTGACATTATATAAATATGGTTTTATCTTGTTAAAATAGTTCCACTTTACCGGCACTTCCTGCATTCTGCCTGTTTCCAAAATATAAGAAAAATCCCATCCGGAAAAATTATAATTATCGATTTCTTCCATTAGTTGTTCAAAATAGTCCATAATTATCCCACCTATTTAATCAAATATTGCATTGTCATTCAATTGCAGCTGTCTTGTCAATATGCTCATTGCGTCTTAAAACTTCGCAGTTCGCCAAATTTTATTATCCTAATATATTAAGATTATTTATATCTTTTTTTCTATATAGGATATAAAATTTTATTCCTTTATATTCTATTCGTCATGTAGTGAAAAAAAACTGTCATTCAATTAATGATTCCATCATATCGATACTTTGTATACCCTTCGTAATAAAACAAATGAATCACACTTCTATATTTTGCAGGCAAGGATAGAATTGCTTCCATGTATCATCACCAAATAATCTCCTGCTCTTTTCACTCAGCTTCCCTGGATTATGATTTAAATAAATTGAATTGTTCCGCTGAATATATAAAATACTTCTGGTCTGAGTGACTCCCAATATTGAATAAAAAAGCTACTGCCACATAGCCATCATGTGAATTATACACAATGTGCATTTATCTCTTTCTTTAAAAAACGGACATATTCCTCTCGGAGTATGTCCGCTAAGCGAGATAAAGCCTGAATTTTTTTCAACTTATGATAATTTTTAATAATTTATTCGCCTAAGTATTATGCTTTTGAGCCAAAATAACTTGTATATATTGGGATTATATACTCTTTTGACTCATAATTCAGTCTGTTAATCTATCGTTTAATTAGAATAGAGAACTGTCCCCTGTTCTATTTCTTGTGTAAATGAGCCAAAGGCCATTATCATTTAATCTTTTTACCTCATTCAAATTAAAAGATTTTACCGGATCAATTATCGATCCATAATTCCATGTTTTAAAAAGCGGTGCAGCACAGTCATTGCATTCAGCTACAGGTACTACAACCAGGCTAATTTCATCAATCAAATCCTCCTCTAAAAAAGATCCGTTGGTAATCGCGCCACCCTCCAACAGAAGTCTTTCTATGCCGAACAATTTCTTAAGCTTATTCAGGACAATTTCCAGATCCAACTCGTTCTTTCCACCAAAAATATAGGAAATGCCCTTCTCCTGCAAATATGCCAAAAAGGTGTCAGGAACATCTTCTGACAGCACTTCTATGATATGTGCACCATCATATCCTTCGTCTGAATCTGAAATAGCACCGCTATTCCACCAGAGTCTTCCCTTCGGATCTAATGCAACTGCATAAAACGCAGATTTTCTTGTAATATGATCTTTCCTGTCAATAGGAAGGCCCTCATAATGCTTATATTGTACAGGCGGTTGAGGAAAACCGCTTTCCATCGTAATCCTGCCGCAGAGAAATCCATCTGCACCATATTCCCTATGTATTTTGAAATATTCCTCAACAAATTTACCGTATTCGCTTCTCTCTAAAAAGTCTCCGGTGACTTTTCCGTCCAGAGACATTACCATGTGGCATATGACATATGGTCTGTCCATAACCCGCCTCCCACTCATTTAAGCACATTACATACTTCATCGTCTGCTTTCATTAACGATAATTCTTTCATAACTTTAAATACTGCATTAAATATTTTCCATTTGCTGGTTAACTGCATCTTCACTATCAGCCATTGCTTTAAGTGTCATGTCAAGCAGTTTATCCAGTTCCCATCCCAACTGATTCGCACCACGCTCGATTACCTCTCTCGAGCATCCGGCTGCAAAGCCTTTACTCTTGTACTTCTTTTTAAGAGACTTCAGTTCCATGTCCTTAGTACTTTTTGAAGGACGCATAAGAGCTGCTGCCCAGATAAGTCCTGTTAACTCGTCTACAGCAAAGAGTACTTTTTCCATCTCATGTTCAGGAGCAACATCAATTGTAACTCCACTTCCTACTGTAATTCCGTATCCGTGAGAAACAACACTATGGATAATGTCTTCACTGACACCAGCCTCACGGAGCAGTTCCGGTGCCTTAATACAATGTTCCTCCGGATATAGTTCGAAGTCGATATCATGCAGTAATCCGACAATTCCCCAATATTCTGCATCCTCACCATATCCCAATTCTTTGGCAAACCACTTCATAACAGCCTCAACCGTTAATGCATGCCGAATATGAAAAGGATCTTTATTATATTTTTTCAATAAAGAAAATGCCTCATCTCTTGATATATTTCCCATTGTCAAACCTCCTTAGCAAATATACTCTTGATATAATAAGAAAATCTAGGACTTAGCACCGGATTTACCTTAAATGCCAAGCGTAGATTTCCATTCGTCCTCCTTAAAGCCTACCAGAGCAAAGTCGTCACCGATGAGAATAGGACGCTTTACAAGCATACCGTCCGACGATAACAAGCTATATTGCTCATCCTCGCTCATTTCAAGAAGCTTGTCCTTCAACTTAAGTTCCTTATACTGTAATCCGCTGGTATTAAAGAACTTCTTTAGCGGCAGACCGCTCATTTTATGCCAATCCTTCAATTCCTCAATCGAAGGATTACTTTCTTTGATATTCCTTTCCTCAAAGGCAATCCCATTTGCTATAAGCCACTTCTTGGCTTTTTGGCAGGTAGTACATTTAGGGTAACATACAAATATCATAATCCGCCTCCGTTCACTATTTAATAACTCTATACTATATTTTTGCAGTCTATTCAATGACATTAACTATTATAAATAATTATATCAACTGTTTTTCAAAACATTCAATTGTCTTTCCCCTTAACTTCTCTTATTTTTACTCTAATCCACTTTCCTTCGCCAAATATCTCAGATACTTTCTTCACAATATGGCTGTCTTTCAACTGAAAATTAACACAGCAAAAACCCCTTGAAATCCAAGAGGTTCATAGATTCTTTTCTGTTCCTTGTCATATATTTATTTAAGAATATCCGCAACTACATCCTTTGGAATTGTAAACTCTACCGTTCCCACATATGCAGGTGCGACTTCGCCTTCATTGAAGCAAATTACAATTTCTCCATTTCCATTAATATAAAATGATGTTTCATCGGTAATTTCATTAAAATTCCACTCCGGATATTCCTCATTGTCAATCCAGTATTTGATACTGTCATCTGCAGCCATCTGCTCTCTCATCTGTTTTTTGATATTTTCACTTATTATACGCCTATAGTCGCTGCCTTCCTTGAATAGATCCGCTAATTCCACCTTTTTTCCTGTGTTGAGATCAATTGTATAAAAATGATTCTCCTCATAACCGCTTCCCGCAGCCCAGAAGCAAATCAGCTTTAATGTGAAATAGTCTTCTGTAGTGGCAATTACTTCTGAGTCAATCATAATATTATGATAGCCTTCATTTTCCATATTTGATTTGAATTCTTCAATCCACTTGTTTGCAATTTCACGGATCTCGGCATTAATTTCATCAGCTGTTTTTTTACCCGCATCGGTAGAGGAATTGTCTGTACTCCCCTCCGTCGATATCTCAGGTATAACAACATCTGCAATATTTCTTTCATCTTCATAATGATAGTCTCTAAAGGTGATTACCTTGAAAAATCCTCCCAACACCGGAATATTTTCCATAGCATGAGCTACTGCACTTGATATATTGGGCAAAATTAAGATTGCAAGCACTGCAGCTGCAGCAATAGCCAATCTCATATATGATCTCTTTTTGGACAATAATCTCTTTTCCTCCTTTCCTTTTTCCATTCGCTGTTTCATCTTGCAAATATCCTTGTCACTCATCATTGGTTTTTCATACTGTTCCTTTAATAATTTTAAAATTTTGTCATCATTATTGGGCAAGTCAGTCATCTCCTTTCATATCCAAATCATCCATTTTACATCTAAGTTTTTTCAGGCCTCTATATAATCTGCTTTTTACAGTACTTAGATTTTCACCAAGTATATAGGCAATTTCATCGAGCTTAAGATCTTCAAAATATTTCAACTGAATAACCGCTTTATCATTGTCTGGCATAGAATCCAATGCTCTCATTAAATCTATATTTTCATATTTATCTTCAACCTGAAGGTCTATAAAATTTCCATCATCAATAGACTTAGTTTTCTTTGTGTTTAATCGTTTATAGATTTCATTCATCATAATCCTGTACACCCAGGTTTCAGCATATTCAATATGTTTGAGAGAATTACTGTTTTTAATTGCTTTGTATGCACCTTCCTGAACAATATCCGCAGCATCTTCTTCATTATGTACAAAACTCATTGCCATTCTATAGTAGCTGTTATATTTTTTCAAAATGGTTTGCTCAATTTTTTCTTCCTGTTCATTTCCGAGATGAGACACGAAAAATTTACCCTCCTTTATCGTGTGTCTATATATTAGATTTTTTGAAAAAATAAATAGTTTCATTTACTCCAGCCAATATGTTTATTTTTTAATTATAAAAATAAACACACTAATTTTAGTGTGTTTGCTTTTTACAGCGGATAGTTTAGGGATTATTTTTATATATAGCTGGTACAAAAACTTTTTAGAACTCATTATAGTTTCATTTTACCCAAGCATAACCCAAAAATATTCAGGGTCTAAAGTCCAGGATTTACTCTGTCTGTCATACTTCCAATATGTTACTGTAGAACCAAGGCTGTCGGCATGAGAAGTTCCGGCTATATCGTTTTGAGCTTGCAGCTTATACGGAGCAATACCATCGGTTTTAACAGGATATAGATGGGGTTGATAAATAAGGAATCCCTCTAAGGGTTTGATAAGTTTGCCTTCCTTGTCATAAACCCTTCCTTCGTAAAATTCTTTTCTTTCGCTTACGTCCACTATATAGGATTGGTTAAGCTTGTTGCTCTTAACAAGCACTCTGTAATTATCCATATATTTAATTTCAACCTGCAGGGCTTGCACAAAATCGGCAAATTGCTCAGGGCCAAGCAGATACTGGGCAACATTATTGTAGGATGATATTACATAATAATACGTTAATGCTCCGCTTCCTCCAACAGCGAGACTTACCATAATCTCCTTTGAACTAAAGCTTGTAAAGCTGCCTAAAAACAACCATGAATCGAAGGCACTGCTGTAATCGGGGTACAGAGGAATAACGTACCAATGCTGAGTACTTCCGTCCTGTATCATTAATCTAATATTTTCATAAAAGTTATTCTGGTTTTTATCCCCCACCAGATAAACTATATCCGGTACACTATCGCCGTTTACATCTCCTATTTGCCTGTCAAGGGTATATGTATTCCGTCTATTGGCAAAATTAAACAAACCTTTTGTATAATTCCCATAATTAATGTATGGATTGTTAAGGTAGTTTTGCATATTGACCTCCCAAATGTATTTTTATTGTATTATATGGAAAGTCAATATATTATGGAACCGAAATAATAAAATATTGGCAAATCGTAACTTTCTTAGCCTAAAACAGTAACTACTATTATCTCTCAAATAATTTAAGCAAAAACATTTTCATTTTTTCACATTTTCCAGTATATGGGTGTTCTCGCAAAGGCAGATTGAAATACGTTCTTCCTTTCAAAACCGTAGACGGATGAGTAAACTCCCTGAACCCCCATTCCCCGTGATATGCGCCCATTCCCGAGTGTCCCACGCCATTGAAGGGCACACCCTTTACCATAATATGGATACAAACCTCATTGATACATCCTCCACCGTATTGATGGGTGGACATAACCTTCTTTGCCCATTTCATATCTTTGGTGAAAACATACATGGCAAGAGGATGTTCTCTGTCGGCAATAGTTTCCATCAAACTGTCCACTTCTTCATCCTTAAATGGAACAATCGGCAGAAGCGGGCAGAAAAGCTCATGTCGAACTATATCCTCGTCTTTATCAACAGGAAAAATTATAGTCGGTGCAAATTTTCTTGTTTCCCTGTTTCCGGTTCCTCCGAAAATTATCCTGTCTTTATATTTTTCCGCCAGCTTTTGGCACTTGTCATAGGCTGCATCATTAATAAGTTTCGGATACTCTCCATTTTCTTCGGGCTTCTCGCCTATTTGTCTTACGAATTCGCTCTTTAATGCTTCGATAAAAGCATCTGCTATTTCCTCAGCCACCGCAACCTGATTGATATTTATGCAAATCTGCCCTGCGTTGCAAATCTTGAAAAACGCAATTTTGCGTGCAGCATCCCTTATGTCTGCGTCTTTTCTGACAATACACCAGTTGCCTTCTTCACCGCCAAGCTCAAGCGCTACCGATGTCAGATTTTTTGCCGCTTCCGCAAGTACATGCTTACCGACTGCAGGGGACCCGGTGTAGAATATTTTATCAAATCGCTGTGCAAGGCACATGTCAGCCACATCATGACCGCCGTCAATAACCGTAACATAGTCTTCGGGGAATGTTTCTGCAATCAGTTTCTGCAAAGCCTTGGTACTGGCCGCCGATTTTGAGCTTGCCTTAATTACTGCTGTATTGCCTCCAGCGATACTTGCCGTCAATACCCCCAGCGTTAAAAGAATAGGAAAGTTAAACGGACTGATAATCAGCGATACACCGTAGGGCAGTTTGTATACCGTAGTACATGTGCTCGGAAAACACATAAGGCCGCTGTAATGCTTTTCCGGTCTTGCCCATTTTTTTAATCCGCGTAGGGTTTCGTTAATCTCTACTATTACAGGACCGATATCACACAAATACGCTTCTACTTTGCTGCGACCCAAATCCTCGTACAACGCTTTTTCAAGTTCTTCCTCATGGGCAATCACAGCTGCTTTTAATTTCTTCAGCTGTTTTAACCTCCAATTGACGTCAAGGGTAACCCCGGATCTAAAAAATTTTCTCTGCTTTGCAACTATTTCCTGTATTTGTTCCTGTGTATAGGCCACAAACGTTACCTCCCTTTTTAATCTCGTCAAGCAGACGTGCAATCTCTTTGTTATTGAGTGTTTTGGGCGGCGAATAATTAATGGAGTCGGCATTTATCATTCTGATTAGTTTTTTATAATCTTTTTCGTCAATCAAATCGCATCCTCTTTCAAATCCGCATGTTTCCAGCAATTCTTCAAGAGCAGCAACGAAACTATCGGCAGCAGCTTCCTGGTCATCTGTTTCTTTTGAAAATCCGCAATAAACCGATAACTGCGCAAGCTTATCTCTGCAAATGTTTTTATGATAAGAAACTATCGGTATAAGACACAGTGCAATGGCTTTTCCGTGCGGAATATGATACAATGCACCGATTGAGTGTGCAAAGGCATGGACATACCCTGCAAGCTGCTTGTTGATGGCATTTCCTCCGTAATATGCAGCAAGACACATCTTCTGTCTTGCTTCTTTATCATCCGGAGAAGAAATAAGAATCGGCAAATTCTCAAGCACAATCCTTACGCACTCGAGGCTTTTATTCATATCTTCTTTACTTGTTTTTATGTCTGCAAGGCACCCTTCAATTCCATGGCTGAGAGCATCTATTCCGCAGCATACCGTAACACTTTCAGGAGCACCGGTTGTCAGCTCGCTGTCAAGCACAACATGAGTGACATTAAGTCCTATAACAATGGTGGAACACTTTATCCCTCTTTTATTCTTAACCACAGCTGCCACAGTTATCTCAGCCCCTGTTCCGGCAGTACTCGGGACAGCAATAATTGGTAAGGTTTTTCCGTTAACATAAATAAATTTGTGCAAAAGATTTTCTATATTGCGCTTTGGCATTTTTGCGCCGGCAGCTATTATCTTACAGGAGTCCAGCACAGAACCTCCTCCTAAAGCTATGATGCAATCGGCACCATAGTTTACAGCAACATTTCTGCCTTCACTAATTATATCGATTGTCGGCTCGGATACAGTATTGCTCAAAACATTATATTTTATTTTGTTTGCTTCGAGCGAATCAAGAATTTTTTCATGATAGCCGAGAGAATACAATGTTTTGTCGGTTACAATAAGTACCGATTTATACCCTGCAAATGCACAGATTTCACCGATTACTTCTCTTGCTCCAAAGCCTTCTCTCAAAACATGTTCAGGTTTCGGGACCAATTTGATTATAACCCCGGGCAATTTACGAATTAATTTTCTGAGCAGATAAAAAGACATTTATATCCACCTCAAACTATAAACCTATACAATAAGGTAAAGGCAAATAGTATTAGTAAGTGATATTATCATATTCACATTCTATAGGCTTGATTCCATTATATCATATATCTGAAGTTAAACATTGAAATGTAAATGATTGTACTGGATATAAAATGGTAAACAAAAGTATAAGTTAACTCCGATTGCTTAGGATCGATATCAACACAGATAAAAATATAAACACCAATGATCATTGGTGTTATTCCATGAATAAATTATTGATCTATTTCTGATATGATTTAACCATTTCCGGAATTGGTGATTTCGAATCAGCAATTTTTTATTTATCACTGCTTGATTCTCTGTTCTTCATTGAGAAATATATCAAACATAAACTAAATATTAAACACCAGAAAAACATCATAACACAAGTGCTATCACACTTATTTTTCATTCTGGCACGTAGTAGTCATTCTTTCCTGGATTTGAGCCTATGCAAAAGTAAGTCTTTATTTCTTAACATAAAAATCGATTCAATCCAGCTTTTCAATGCTATAACAAATAACGCTCTTACGATTGCCGAAAGGATATTGTTTTGCAATACCGCCAAACCATTTGTAATCGGTACTGTATCTTGTATTCCCATTCCCTTTTGTTTCTATAAGCTCTTTAAGACCACTCCGTAAGTCATCAAACAAAGAAATATCATCAAAATCGTGTGCATGGCCGTGCAGAATTCTATCCGCTTTTTCGGTAACCCATGAAATTTTATCAAGATTATTGAGAAATGTTCTGAGCGGAAGACTTTCATCCAACTGCATCCAAAGATGATGATTAATACTGTCTCCAGTAAACAATGTGCGTTTTTCTTTCAGGAGCGGGCATATTCCTCCGGGAGTATGTCCGGGAAGCAAAACGATTTCAAGTGTAAGTCCGCCGAGATCAATTATATCGCCATCATTAATTGGCTTAAACGGTGGCATTTCAAGCTTCTTCTCATTGCAAAGTTTCACAAATTCGGGAAACTTCATATGTTGGGCTGCAATTTTCACATCGTCCGGATGTAAAAAACAATCACAATCAAAGTACAAATTGCCATAAATGTGATCACAATGTCCATGTGTATTTACTACTATAAGCGGAAGGTCCGTGATTTCTCTGACAACAGCATGAACATCGGCAATACCGTTCATTGTGTCAATGACAACAGCTTTCTTCTCGCCGCAAACAAGATATCCAGTTGCTTCACCGTTATCATCCAGAAGCCATATACAATCATCAAGTTTTTTTATTTTTATTCTTTCCTCCATATAAAATGCTCCTTATCTTTTATTTTACTTTGCAAATTATCCTTGCTATAATTACCGAATTCCAAGATATTTAATACTTTTGGGAACAAGAAATAATCACGGACAGTTCAATAATTTATTGCTTAGCCTTTTCATACAATGCCTTTGGTTATCTGATATAACTGTAGTCCATTCCATTTCCCTTATACCGAAATTCCCATACTTCTTGGGATTATTTTTTGCAACAATCTGACCGTTAATATACTTGTACTTTATTAATTGTTTAGTAAAATATAATACATTTTTTTAGCTCTTTCTTTATATCATAATATCACATATATCATCTTAATTGTTTATATTTTTATCAATAAATCCCATCTTTTAGTTAGAACAGAGAACCGTCCCCTGTTTTATAAGCCTTTAATCAATTATTTCCCTCACATACTCCACCAACTCATTCCTGTCCTTAGAAAGTAAACCTGCAACCTTAACAAGATTTATTGGCTTTAATATTATACTTGCCATTTTTGTATTTGTAACAGGATTTTTAACATCAATCTTTTGCACCGTAGGCTCGTCACTGACAGCCGGATATATTATTGTGGCAGTCTTGTCGCCGATTCCGCTAACAGCATATATGGCCAACTGATATAACATATCCCTGGTCAAATTATTTTCCCACAAATCCCTATATTTAGTGTCCAGCAATTTTTCTACTTTTCCGCCTTGTAAAAGCGCAAAATCCGGCCTTGGCGTTGGTGACTCTCTGCGGCGTGGATTAAATCCCGGAGTATACATGAACATATCATGAAGACTGAATTGATCCTTCACCACATATTCCTTGACACAATCTTTAAGCAATTTTCCCACTAGTTTTTCAAAGAAAGCATTCATGTCAAAAAAATATCCCCGTAAATTAATACAGCGTGATTCATCCTCCAATTGAATACCTTGAGATTCATATAAGATATTTATTACTTCAAGGACTGCAGAATACCTGTCGTTCAATCTGTTAATACTGTTTTTGGCAAGCTGAAGATTTCCCCTTGTCAAAATAATGTCATCAACTTCCTCTTCCATAATGGAACAAAGTCTTTGAAGTTTTGCTTTCAATTCAATATCTACGACCAGTTTCAAACCTAATTTCAAGCCTGCCAGCAAAGTTCTGTTTAAAACATTGTTTCCTTCTCTGTTAAAGTACCTGCAAGGCAGTTTATTCTTTGATAGTCCTCCCTGAGTGCAAAGCCTGTTCATATCAATTTTGCCTCGGGGTGAGAATAAATCTTCCTCCTTCTTCTCATAGCTTTTGTGAATACCTCTTCGCAGTAAATCCTCGGCTTCAGCATACAGCTCATAAATGAGCAAATCAAAAAATGAAAAATTACCTATTGAATGTTCAGAAATATTAAATAATTTCAAATCTCTCAATCCATAGGCATATCTTAATAACGTGTACAGTGGAATTCCCTCTATTTTAGGACTTACATTTATCTGAATATTGCCTATTTTTATACTACCTACATAAGAATTGCTTTCGACAAATATTCCGTTCTTTTGCTCCGTAATTTCAATGATTCCCTTTTCTTTAAGTGCTTGTGCAGTATTGCGGGCATCAACGTCGGAGAGCTCAGCACCTTCTTCGAAAATAATACTCCATTCTTTTAAATTAATAGTATTTGCCATCGTTATTCAACTCCGTTACTGCTGTCATTAGTCTCCGATTCCTCGTCAATATTGCTGTCATCATGGCTTTTTGTTTCGGCACGAAGTGTCGGACATGGCGATAACAGTGCAGTAACGAGATCTGAAATATCTCTTGTATTAAAGAGCTCAAACTTTATAGTCTGATTCTTAACATCAACCATACCCTCACCCAGGATTTTTGAAATCATGGAATAATCTCCATAGCAATATTCCTCAATAAGAGGAATAATATCTTCCTTAACGATCTGTTTAAACTTGTCGGGAGCAGTAATCGGTTTTTCTCCCTCCAAAAAATACGAATGTCCAATTTGCAGATTTCGGGCATCTTTTCCAATGTATTCGCATATTCGTGAGTTCAATTCCTTAAGCCATCCTCCCAAGGGCAAACCGTTCAACTCCACACCTTCAAACAAAGTGTAATCCGGCATCAACTCAATAAAACCGAACCTTCTGCGCAGTGCAACATCCAGCAAAGCAATTGAACGATCTGCAGTGTTCATAGTCCCTATAATATACACGTTTTTCGGAACCGCAAAAGATTCATTGGACAGTGGAAGCAGGACTTGTTTCCCTCGCTTGCCCTTTTCAATTAGCATTATTAACTCTCCAAATATACGTGAAATATCACCGCGGTTGATTTCATCGATAATTAAATAAAAATTTACATTCGGCTTTTTCAAGGCATCGGAACATATCTTTTTAAATATACCTTCTCTAATTTCAAATACGGTTTGATTGTCGTAAACCCTCGGTTTAATCCCTTCAATGAAATCTTCGTATCCGTAAGAGGGATGAAAACAGCACATGCGAACCACACCATCAGTTCTGCCGTCACCCAATATTGTCTTTTTTTCATCTTCTGAAAGGGAACTAAAAGGCTTTCTGAATATATTCCTGGATGCAAGCTCACAACAAGCTTTTTCCGCGTAATAGGTCTTCCCTGTCCCTGGAGGGCCGTATAATATCAATTGTTTCTTCCTGATAAGGACTTTTTCAATGTCAGCAATAACACCCATAAGTGGAGGCAGCAACTCTTTTGATTCTTCACCTTTAACTTCTTTTTCACTAATAAGTCTATTGATTTCCATAATATTTTCTATATCTTTATAGGTGAAACAAGTGGTCAGTTTTCCCGCACCGGGTTTCGGAAGTTTAACCGGTTCGTTAAAAATCCTGAGCCAATTGACGCTTTTACAGTGGGAATAACGCCTGTCTTTTATATATTCATAATTACCTGTAACCTTACCAATCCCATAGACCCTTTCCCCGGACACAGCCACTACAATGTCACCTATTTCAATTCCCTTATAAAACCTTACAATTTCTCCCGCTTTTACGCTGGCTGTGGTATTATTGTATTTGTATAAACTAATGAGCCTCTCTTGAATCTCATTTCTCATATTTTCGCTTTGGCTGTAGGAATTCAAATCACCTAATTCCGACCAGCCAATAGCAACATAAGAGTTTGATCTCATATCGGACCAGTAATTCTCGTTATTGTCTCCTGTCCCAATTCTGAAATAGTTAACAGGAGGACCGGATAATTCATTGATGGCAGCAGTCACATAATTTACCGGTAATTTGCATTTATCGGCAATTAACCTGAAGTAACCAGCCATTTCATATAAATTGT
Source organism: Acetivibrio clariflavus DSM 19732 (assembly GCF_000237085.1). GTDB lineage: Bacteria > Bacillota > Clostridia > Acetivibrionales > Acetivibrionaceae > Acetivibrio > Acetivibrio clariflavus. The sequence goes on from NC_016627.1 coordinate 4,386,595, forward strand.
CTTCTTTTGTCGGTACAATTCCACAATAAATCAACCCATGCCTTTGAAATTTAGCCGAATGAAAATCATCTATTACGTCGGGATAAATCATATGATAATATTTATGTACCCATGCTAATCTGTTCATATTGTGTTTCATATTTTCATCAAATTTCTTTTGAAGCTCTTTATAATCATCAATATCTATATTCGAACCTGAAAATTGTCTGATAACATCTGAACCATATATTAATATGTCTCTCAATTCTCTGGCCAAAGACACAGCTTCATTTAATGACAGAACTCTTTGATTTTTTGGGTTTCCGGTTACCCATTCGTTATCTAAGTTTCGCTTGAACATCACATATTTGAAAGCACTTCCCCCAGATATCGAACCGTAATCAAAGGTTCGAAATTCCTCATCATTTTTAAATTCCAACCAATAAGCCAAACCATCTCTATTTCCTATATGGAACAAAGTGTTTAAAAGCAGTTCGCCATCAAGTCCTTTTAGCACATCGGGACCGAATTTCTGCAAAAACAATTTATACCCTTGTCCTAACTGCTCCCTTGTCGGAAGTTTATTATTCAACAAAAGTTTTTCACAGGTCTGTTTTATTTTGTCAAGTACAATATCCAACTTTTTGAATTGTATATTTCCCAAACAAACTCCCCCTTACAAAAGTTTATTTTATTGTTTCGCAATACAAGCCTGTACCATACCTTCTGACCCCATTTATATGACCGTTCCCATATAAATATATCCTTTTTTCTCGGGAGCGGTATCCAGCTTCCGATAGCTGAATGTCTCGCTTTCTTCACAAATATGGCACAGTGCTATACCCATATCAATACAAGTAAGTTTGTCCTTTATAACCCCCATAAAGAAATTAGGCTTTTTACGGTAGCAGTGAATGCGGCCGCTTTTCGCGACAAAATACCAGTTTTGCCCATTAAATGCACTAGGTGCAAGCCGTGCAGCTTCAATACGAATATCGTAACCTTCACAGATCTCAGACAACTTTTTCCTTTTAAACTCAAACGATTCTCTGAACAATGGCTCTGCAGGTCTTCCAAAAGGCATGCAAATGACATAAGTCAAATTGCTTTTTGAATCCAAATTCGGTTTTTTCATTCTAAAATAAGAACCCACACCAATACTGGTTAAATAAAGACTCAACTGTTGACCGATAAATCCGATATTTTCGTAACAACCGTCCTTTTCCTCACTGCTAAAAAACAGATAATAGGGGGGATTATGTTTTGAAGGATTTTTATCCTCAATAACTTCAACAGAATAAGCTATATCAGGAAACAAAGGTCTGACAGCCTTGATCTTATCTTTAATCGCTGCAAGCAGTTCATCAGAAAAAGGTGTAGCATCAAATTTTCTAACCGATTTTCTCTTGGCAATATACTCGTTCTTCATTTTTCGATAATCCTCCTGAAGAATTCTATCACGCCTTTTATATCATTTTCATTAGGATGTCCTTTCGCAATTCCGCCGATTAACTTTAATGGACCAAAGGTGTCAAACCCTCTGCATCCATATGTTCCGAGCAATTTACAACCTTTCTTCTCGATAACTTTTTCCATATCTTTTGTATAATTACTTACTTTTATGCCATAGGTATTTATTAAAAAAACTTTCTTTTTTTCCGGAAGATTGTTTCTGGCAAACTCCATAACCTTCTCGCTGAATTTGCCAAAATATATACCTGATGCAAAACCCACTATTTCGTATTCAGATAAGTCTTCCTTATTACATTCAACCACATCGATTAGTTTTACATTACCCATTTCTTTTATGGCATCCAAAAGCTTTTTTGTATTCCCATGGTGCCGGGAATAGTATGCAATAGCCACTTTCATTAAAAGCACCTCCGGGACTGAAAAAAGATGTTTTTTGCCTATGCAATTTATATTGTCATTTATGTATTTCGACAATTTAACTCATCTAAATTAGTTATATATTACAATTACTTATATATTACACTACTTTGAAGTATTTTCATCATTACTTTTTCGATAATATTTATTTTTTCTGATTGCAAAGCATATATGTAATCCGCAAAGATTATATATCTGTCAGAGGATAAAATTATTTCCGCTTTTTCAATTTTAAATGCCTATAGCCTGACACATTTACTACCTGGTTGCTGATATCCATGAGAAGCCTATCTTTGTTTATAATGTACATTTTCATAACAAAGGGACCGAATCTCTTCGTATTTTTCAATTTTCGGCATATTCGGGATTTTTGTAAAGGATGGAAAGAAAATTCCCATAAAAAAGGATTGCTATATGAAAAGAATAGTATGACAGAAAACTATAATAATGAAAAAGTCCTTATCTCATTAATTGAAATATTTTAAAGCATTAACAAAATATAGAAAGAACCACTTTAGAGTAATGCAAACAGTTAGTAAAGTTTATGCGTAATAATTAACCTTAAATACTTTTATAACCGGCCAAAAACTGCTTAGTTCTCTCTTCTTTGGGATTTCCAAACAATTCCTGAGGAGAATCTTGTTCGACAATTACTCCGCCATCCATAAAGATAACACGATCTGCCACATCCCGGGCAAAATCCATCTCATGAGTAACAATAATCATAGTAGTTCTGCGCTCTGCCAATCCCTTAATTACCTTCAGTACTTCACCGGTAAGTTCGGGATCTAAGGCAGAAGTAGGCTCATCAAAACACAAAATGTCCGGCTCAAGAGCTAATGCTCGTGCAATAGCTACACGTTGCTGCTGTCCTCCGGATATCATATGAGGATAGCAGTCCAATTTATCCGACAGTCCGACTTGGGAAAGAAGCATCTTCCCACGGTCATATATCTTTTTTATGATTTCTTTTTTGTTCTGTTTGAAGTCAGGACTTTTTTTGGCTAATAACTCTGCTGCCAATGTGACATTTCTAAGAACTGTATATTGAGGAAAAAGGTTAAAATTTTGAAAAACCAAGCCGAAATGCAAGCGCTTTCTCCTCAATTCACTTTCCTTTTGAGTGGCGGGATCCATTGCATCAAAAATCACTTCATTATTAACAATGATTCTTCCTTTATCCGGTCGTTCCAAAAAATTGAGGCACCGCAGCAATGTGGTCTTTCCGCTCCCGGAAGAACCGATAATAGCCATTACCTCTCCTTTTTCCAAAGAAAAATCAATATTTTTCAATACCTTGATATTCCCGAAACTTTTCTCAATCCCATTTACCTCTAAAATAGCCAATAAAATCCCATCCTCTCAAACACGGAAATAGCTCAGTTTCTTTTCTACCCAATTAAGCAGTATGGTTAAAATCCCTACAAAAACAAGGAAGTATATGCCTGTGGCAAACAAAGGCCAAATAAGTCCTTTATTGCTGTACTCTCCTGCCATCATAATGATCTCCTTATTTGCAATGATTCTGGCAAGGGAAGTATCCTTTACCAATGTAATCACTTCATTGCCAATGGGAGGAACAATGCGCTTAATCACCTGAAGCAGTGTTACATGGAAAAAAATCTGCTTTTTTGTCATACCCAAGACCTGACCTGCCTCATATTGCCCTACCGGTATACTCTCAATACCGCCTCGATAGATTTCTGAAAAATAACAGGCATAGTTAATTACAAAAGCAACAGTTGCAGCAACAAAACGGCCTGATTGGCCGCTCGGCCAGGAAAAAGGCATATTTAAAAGTCCGGGCCCGTAAAAAATTATTATAAGCTGCAGCATCAACGGAGTTCCTCGTATTATCCAGACAAAAGTTCGTGTCAACCACTGAAGAGGTCGAAAACGGCTCATTGATCCAAAAGCAATCAACATTCCCAAAGGCAGTGCGAATAAAAGTGTCAATATAAAAAGCTTGCAATTTAGCATGAAGCTCTCAGACAGTCTACCAATAATCACAAGAATCTCATTCATAAATATTACCTCAATATGTAAGATATAATCAGCAGGATAGAATAATAGTCTTTTGCCTCTGAATTATTTTTTTGTGCAACAACTCTATTCAGCCGGTTCCAGTCCATATTTCTCAGCCAAAGCGGCCATTGTACCGTCAGCAACAAATTCACCAAAAATCCTATTCACTTCTGCACAAATATCAGAACCTTTGCGGAAGGCAACTCCATAATCCTCCTCAGCTAAGTAATCTACGATAATAATATCTTCATAGCTAGTGCCTTTACCGGTCATTGTTTTTGCCAAAGTCAAGTCTAAGACTGCTGCATCAGCGGTACCCGCTTTCAACTCCATCAAGCATTCTGTTTGCAAGTTCTTTGGAATATAGTTTGCCTGTTTAAGGTTATCATCCGCCTTAACAGTTTTTTCTCCCGCAGAACTCTGTTCAGCCACTACAGTCTTTCCTATCAGGGATTCTGTTCCGTTATAAGCAGTTCCTTCCTTAACCAAAACTACCTGAGCATTCTTTACATAAGGATCGGTAATTTCCATAGTTGCTTTTCGATCATCATCAATTGTCAGTCCATTCCAAATACAGTCAATAGACTTTGCATTTAGTTCATCTTCCTTGGTATCCCAGTTGATCTCAACAAACTGAGGTTCAAGGCCAAGCTTCTCACACGTTAAAGTTGCCAACTCAGTGTCAAAACCTGTAAAAACACCATTTTCATCGGTATAATTCATAGGCGCATAATTTGTGTAGCCAATGATCAGTCTACCCTTACTTTTAACATAGCTCAAATCACTTTCATCTTGAGATTTATTAGTTCTCTTGGTACCACAAGCTCCCAATGCAAGAATCATGGCCAGTGTTAAAAACAATGCCATTAATTTTTTCATTTTTAATTTCCTCATCCTTATTTCCTCCAATTCAATCATAAATACTTTCCCATTATACCATGTTAACATAATAAAGCAAAGACTTATTCATAAAGCTATACTGTACCATATTATAGAAGATAAAAAAATATTATGTTTATATGTTATGTTAACAAACTGTTATCAATAATACATAACAAGAAAGGTTATAAGATATGAATATAGGATGCCTAATTAGCCTTATCTGCTTTCCTATTTCTATACTGTTCGCTATAATTGGTACCATATCTGATTCGCTTAAGAAGATAAAAAAACTTGAAACAAGAACAAGAATCGTCGGGTGCATCATTTTATGCCAAGCTGCCTCATATTGCAGGACTGCCGATCACGGAAAAAACATATGTAAAATATACTCATTACCCGACAGGATTGAAATCAAAGGCGGTGGTACGCAGTTTACGTTGAATAAGAGCAAGCTGACCGACATTTCCATAATATCCGACAAAGATAGAGTTATAAATAAATTTTGATAATAAATAGTTGCTAAAAATATTTGTGTCCGTCTCGAATAATTCCATAGAATCCAAATACCTTTAGCTTAAGAATGTTAATCTATTAGATATTTCTTCTCGTCTAAACTTCTAAGCCAAATTCAATCCTCCTTATATTCAAACAGATCACCTGGCTGGCAATTCAATGCTTTACATATAGCATTCATGGTTTCAAATCGTATGCCTTTCATTTTCCCATTTTTCAAGTTGGAAAGATTTACATTGGTCATTCCAACTTTGTCAGCCAGTTCATTTAGAGACATTTTTCTATCTGCCATCATTCGATCGAGCCTAACTATTATAGACATTTTCTTCCTCCTATGCTATTGAATCCATATCATCCTGAAGCTCATATCCGTATATAAATATTTCTGAGACAATACCAATAACGACACCTACAATTGCAATAATAACATTCTTTCCTGAAAATACTAATTCAATGCCAACCTGATTAATTGTACCATTAAATATACCATTAATAATCGACGCTGCAGCATCCGGAAGTAGACCTGCCAAAATTACCAGGACGGCTAAACTGCGAAGTTTATTAATTATCTTTTTAGAGAATGGCTTGCCCGTTTTCCTTACTTCAAGAAGTATCAATCCGGTAATTAAAGTAAATCCAAAAACAAAGAGCGCATATATTCCATGTGTAATATGTTGCGGGTATGCACCATCAGCGGAATAATAGTTCCAAAGCTCTGTGATAAAAACAAGTATTGAAACTGCAGCTATAACAAAACTACATATCATATCACCAAATGTTCTCTTTTTCACACTTTCTGCCTTTTTGTCTTTCATGGCATACTCTCCTTCCAGTTTAAATTATTAATTTAAAAATTTAAAGTTTTACAAAACAAATGTATCATGGGTTTAAAATTCTGTCAATAAATTTTTAAAGTATTACTTTAATTATTTAATTTATCAATATAAAACAAAACCTCAAACAGACTTTTTTCAAAATAGCTCTGATATATCTGACAGAAGCAATTGTCAAAAGGTCAGGAATCCATTATTAACACCCTTACACCGGTTGCAGTAAGTAAAAATGCACAAAAAAGAAAGGATATATTATTTTATATAAAAATACATCCTTTCCTTTGTCCTTACTTCCATCACTTGATAAACTTAACTTTTTCTCTATTGATATTGCTGGAGCAAGGCTGTCTTACAATTATTTTTATATACTTCCCAAATGAATTCAATTGTTCATAAAGCAGTACCTTTTTTAGGAATAGTAAATTTACTCATATCGTTATTTTCGTGTCTCAGTAAAGCAACCTTATTGTTTATTCCACCGCCATAGCCTGTAAGTGAACTGTTAGCTCCTACAACCCTATGACAAGGTATAATAATGCAAATAGGATTCCATCCTACAGCTCCGCCAACAGCACGGGATGACATTTTTGCCATGCCGCGCTTTTTCGCTATTACTTTAGCAATTTCACCATAGGTCTTTGTCTCACCAAAAGGTATTTCAAGCAGCATGTCGATTACTTCCCGCCTAAAATCAGTAAGGTTCTCAATTTTATATTTCGGAATAAAATCGGGATTCTTGCCGCTGAAATAAATATCAAGCCATTCTACGGTATCCTCAAATACCGAAAGAAGTTTTTCTTCATAATCAGCAAAATTTTTCGATAAGCCTCTTGAGCCTTCAAACCACAGGCCGGTAAGGTATTCACCATCACTGGTCATTAACAGGTCGGAAAAACCATCCGGTGTTTTATAATAATATTTATAAGTCATTTTTTTCACCTCAATTAAAACCTTTTTTGGCAGTTTTAAACTATATCCATTTTATCAGCTCAATTTCATCCCTGATGGGTATGCCATCATTGCCGATTAAAGATATATCCGGTTTTATCTTTCTTGCTCTTTCAACCGCATTATTTATTATTTTCGACAAAATTAATAACCTCGTTTTATTATAACTTTTATTAAAATATTCTTTCTCGAATAAAAATCAATGATTACATAATTTTCTAAACTATGCACCGGTATTATAGCATAAATTGTAATTAATAGCTATTTTATATTAAAATGAACAGATATAATTTGTTCAAGACCTATAATATTTGCATCATAGGAGATATAAGGACAGAAGTGTAAAAAAGAGGCCACTTTTTATATAGTGCCTCTTTTCGGATTATGGAGTAGTTTTTATATGCTTTTACTTATAAATCCTATCATCACGTTATTTCCAGACTTAAAATTCCGATTTTCCGCAATCGGAATTTTAAAGTCTGCCCTTTCACCTCAACGAAAGCATATCGTTGAGACGCTGTGCATTCACACAGTATTTGCATGCAATTATAATTTTTTAAAACTACTCCAATTTTCCTCCTTCAATTACAATATTATCTTTGAACTCTTCTCCGTATATGTGCGCAAGTGTTTCATCATATGCCTTACTAATAAACTTTTCCTCACCAAGAGCTGCAAGTTCATTGTTAATCCAATCGAGGAGTTCCTTATTCCCCTTCTTAACAGCGGGTGCTATTGTATCCTGTCCGCCCAATGAAGGTACACCAACTACAAATCCGGGATTCTGTTTCGCCCATGCAATCACTTCTGTATTATCGTTAACTATGGCATCACCGCGTCCATCCTTTAATGCTTCAAATATTTCGGTATACTGTTCAAACTTTAATTGTTCAATATCGGGATAATTTTTGGTCAAATAAGTTTCAGCAGTTGTTCCTTTGGCAACAATAGCTTTTTTACCTCTCAACTGTTCAACCGAGGTAATGGGAGCACTCTCCGGAGAAACTATTCCAAGGTAAACCTTCATATATGGATTAGCAAAATCTACCTTTTGCTTTCTTTCCTCTGTAACTGTAAAATTAGCCATTATTATATCAACCTTATTTGATTCCAGGAAAGCCACTCTGCTTGCTGCATCCACCAAAACAAATTCAACCTTGGATTCGTCTCCTAAAAGATCTTTCGCAAATCTTCTGGCAATATACACATCGAAGCCCTGATTTTCGCCATTTTCATCAACATAACCGAAGGGATTTTTATCACTGAACACACCAATTCTAATTTTACCCCGCTTTTTAATTTCAGCTATAGAACCCTTAGCTTCCGGCGCACTTGTATCCTCGCTTTTGCTGCTGCAGCCTGCAAGAAGCCCTATTGCTAATACTGCAATCAGAAACAATTGAACAACTCTTTTGATTTTTATCATTCTAACCATTCCTTTCTATGTTTATTTTTAATATTGAAATATATTTAAAAATTGCTGAGCACGTCCAGTCTTCGGTTTTTCAAAAAACTCTTGAGGTTCTGATATTTCGCAGATCCTGCCTTTATCAATGAACACTATCTTGTCGGCAACAGCTCGAGCAAAGGACATCTCATGAGTTACAATAACCATTGTCATACCCTGTTTTGCAAGTCCCAATATTACATCCAAAACCTCTCTTACCATTTCAGGATCAAGAGATGCTGTAACCTCATCAAATAACATTATTTCAGGATTCATACATAAAGCCCTTACTATTGCTATCCTCTGCTTCTGCCCTCCGGAAAGCTGACGGGGGTATGAATTCTGTCGGTCCAGTAAACCTACCCTGTCCAATAGCTGCCTTGCCTGTTCCATCACCTCGCTTTTCTTTCTTTTTTGCACTTTTATAGGGCCTAAGATTATATTTTCAATAACTGTCATGTGCGGGAACAATTCATAGTTTTGAAATACCATGCCTATACGCTGGCGGATTTCCTGCCAGTTTACATCATTATTGACAATGCTTTTGTTGTGGAATCTTATATCACCTTTCTGTATTTTTTCCAGGCCATTGAGACACCTTAAAAGAGTGCTTTTTCCACAGCCTGAAGGCCCTAAAACAACAACAATTTCGCCCTTCTTTATGCTTAAATTAATGTCCTCCAGGACCGTTGTTTCATCATATTTCTTATACAAGCCCTTTATTTCCAGTAATACTTCATCAGTTTTCCTATCCACGATTGACACCCCTAACCATTCCATTTGTTTTCCAGTACCCTGGATAACCTTGAAAGAGGATAACAAATTATAAAGTACAATATAAATACAAAACCATATACCCAAAAAGACGCTGTAGGTACTTCTAATCGGGAAAGCTCTATTATCTGCTGTCCTACCTTTGTAACATCTATAACCCCTATTAAAACTACTAATGAGGTAGTCTTTATCATTCTTGTAGCTAAATTTATTGAACCTGGAAGCATTCTCCTTACAGCCTGAGGTATGAGAATATATCGGTAAAGGTCCCAAAAGCTAAATCCTAAAGCTTTTCCTGATTCAATCTGATGCTTTGGCAATGATTCCAATGCACCTCTTACGATGTCTCCCATCTCGGCAGCACCCCAAAGGGTGAATACAATAACAGAAACAGTTTCACCGCTTAAATCTATATTCAAAGCAGTGGTAACACCAAAATACATAATAAACAACCAAACAAGAATGGGTATTATTCTGAACAATTCTAAATATAATCGACAAGCCGACCGTATCCATTTTGACTTCGAAGTCCAGATTACACCTAAAACTATACCCAGCAGCGAACCGAAAATAATTGAGATGAACGCAATCCTTACTGTCACCATCAATCCTTGAAACAGACGCTGCATATTCATTCCCTTAAAAAGAACACTAATTCCCAAACTCTGCATACCGCACCTTCCTTTCCAGCCATGTCAGAAGCAATGATAGCGGCAAAATCATGATCAAATATGAAACCACCAGCATAAACAAGGCTTCAAAGGTTTGATAGTAAATGCCTATTAAATCCTTTGTTACATTCATAAGGTCAACCACTGCAATTGCTCCCACAATAGAGGTTTCTTTCAGTAAAAAAATACAATTTGCACCTATCGAAGGCACACTCACTGAAAAGGCCTGGGGAAGAACCACATACCTCACAAGCTGGGTTTTGGAAAGACCTATGCTTAATCCTGATTCAATCTGTGTTTTGCTTACAGCCTCCAAACCGCTCCTGAAAGCCTCTGCCATATAGCTTCCCCCCAAGAAAGACAGACCAATGATGGCACAAGCAGTCTCGCTTAAGGCTACTCCCAGTTTGGTAAGACCAAAGTATAAAAAAAATAATTGTATCAACAGCGGAGTATTGCGTGACAGCTCTATATAAACTTGAATAACGGTCTTTAACACTTTAACCTTAAAGTACAAAACTATACTGCATACAAAGCCAATTATTGAAGAAATCAATATACCCCAAAATCCAAGCTTTAATGTCGTCCATGCAGCTTTGAGGTAAAGCGGTAAGCTATCTATTATAAATTGCCAGTTAAGATTCATTGGTTTGTCACCTCAATCATGCTTATTATCTTTACAAAATCCCAAGCTATTGTCTCTCCATAAAAAACTCCTACCTTTACTCAGAGGCAGAAGTCAATTCTGCTGTTTCAATCTGTCCATCGGATGCAAAAACCGGCATCTTGTAATTTCAGTACTCACATACCATTCCTATCTTTATAATCCATACTATTCTTATATGATTACTATACTATACCACAAAAATGTTTCTGTCAATCACTTTTTTAAATTTATGGAAGTCATTATAGTTTTTTACTTAACAAAACCTTTATCTATTTACAATAAATATTCAAAAGCTCTATTTATTATTTATAGAGAAATTAAATTTACAAGGAAGCTTTGATATGGGCAAGCATTATTGCAGGGAGCAAAATAATACAGCATTTTTTCAGGATGAAGCAATACTGACAGATTTTATAAATATCAAGTATGTGAATATGCTAAAAAAGAATGAATAAAAATTCTGCAAATATCTGTTTTACTTCATATGCAGAATTAGAATTAATAAAAATTTGATGTACTGAAATATAAAAGCGGAAGTATTATTCTTATAATACATCCGCCCATAATGCTTTTTTATAACGTTGATGCAAAGTGTTCCATTGCCTGCTTTACTCCCTCAAACCACTTATAAAGTAGCTTTACTTTAGAAAATAAACCTGAAAACCTGCATAAAATTGTGCGAATTTTTCAAAAATAAAACTTTTTCTGCATTTCGAACTGGGTTGATAGTGTCTTGTCAAGTGGTGTAAATTGTTTTCTACTATGTTTCTTTAATTTCCGCTAATGTGGTTGTCAAGGGCCCAAACCGGGCTTTTCCTTGACAACCACATTCCGCCATGCTCTCTTTATTGTGCCGAGGGATGAGGGGAAGAAGCAAGTTACATTTACCTCATCCTCCGCAATTTTCCAGTGTAGCATGGCGGACACTGCCTAAGGCCATTTAAGTGTAGTAAAAATAGCCTCGGGATTCAGCTAAAAAAGCAAGCTAACTTTATTTGTGCAATAATGCCTCTGGGGCCAAACTATATGTCCCAATTGCAGGCTTTACCAACTTATTCATTGATTCTTTACTAAAGTACCTTCGACCAATTTGCCATTCCTCGTGCTGCTCTATTAATATTGATCCAACCAATCTTATTACTGATTCACGATTTGGAAATATACTTACCACGTCAGTTCTTCGCCGTATTTCCCTGTTTAGTCTTTCTAATGGATTCGTGGAATGTAGCTGTGCCCAATGTTCTCGCGGAAACTCCATATACTGCAACACATTCTCACATCCATTTTCCAAGACTTCCATTGCTTTCGGAAATCTTCCCTTTAACTGTTCTACAACTGTATATAATTGATTCTTAGCTGTTTTCTGGTCCGGTGCTGCAAATACTGTTCTTACTATTGCTGATACCATACCTTGCTGTTTCCGTGGCACCTGACTTAATACATTCCTCATAAAATGCACTCGACACCTTTGCCACGAACAACCTCCTAAAACTTCTGAAATCGCCTTTTTTAACCCTTCGTGAGAATCACTAATAACAAGTTGGACTCCATGTAATCCACGATTTACAAGTCGGCGTAAAAACTCTGTCCAGAATGGCCCGCTTTCTGTAAGTCCAACATCAAAACCCAAAATCTCACGTTCACCATTTTCATTAACACCTACTGCTACAACCAATGCCATGTTTTCTACATGTCCACCTTCCCGTACTTTTGGAAATGTTGCATCCAACCACAAATATGGATATTTAATTGTTAATTTACGGTTTACAAATTGAGTAACATATTCATCAAGTTCTTGGCTTATGCGTGATACTTTACTTTTATCAATACCTTCCATACCAAGTGCCTGAACTAATTCATCCACTTTTCGGGTGCTTATACCATGGACATATGCTTCCTGAACAACATTAACAAGTGCTTTTTCCCACATACGCCTAGGCTCTAGAAAACTTGGGAAATAGGTTCCCTCACGAAGTTTAGGTATTTTTAAATCAATGGTACCAAGACGGGTATTATATGGTCTGATTCTGACACCATTCCTTTGATTATTTCTTTCTTCTGTACGTTCATACTTATCTGCACCAATTTTTGCAGTCACTTCAGCTTCCATCAACTTATTTAGTATTAAAGCCATCAGATCTCTCATGAAATCTCCATCTTTTACATGTCCATAATACTTGAAAATTTCTTCGATTAGTGGCATTATATCTTTTGTAGCCATGATATGACCTCCTCTACTTTTGTTTGGCTAACATAGTAGAAAACCATATCGTGGCTTTATTTTCAAGGGACAATATTTTCCAGTAATTTTAAGTCATCAATTTTACACTACTACTTAAGACTATAACTCGAACTGTCTCCTGTTAACATGGCAATGTAAATATTCTAATTAATATGAACCTTATTTACTTTTCAGTTTTATCGCCATATTGCTTTAATATATTTTCCAGGGTATTTACATAGTTAATAAACTCATCTTTGCCTTTTGCCGTTAAATTGTATCTGGTTCGAGGCTTTTTGTTGAAGAAATCTTTGTATACTTCTATATATCCGTTTTCCTCCATTTTCGAAAGATGAATGCTTAAATTCCCGTCAGTTGCACCGGTTATTTCCTTTAATTCAGTAAACGTTTTTTCTCCTGTCATTAAGCTAGCTATAATAGCTATTCTAAGTTTTGATTGGAATATGTCAGGAATTGAATTAATATTCAAATTAATTCCTCCTCATTTTGCGGCTCTTCAAGAAGAAACCCACATATAAAAATGTAAAAGGCAAAGATACTGAATACAGAAGATGATGCAAAGTCGACCCAGTAAACATTGAAAAATTAAAAAATGTATATATAACGCTTATACCTATATATATTATTCCAAGATTTCTAAGATGTTTATATCCGGTAAAAAGAGCAGTTGTAATCAGAGTAACAGCCAAACTGAAAAAAACCGTTGAAAATATATCAATATCCACTATAAAACTTGTCATTTCTGCAAATCCTGATTCAGAAGTGGCTATAATTTTAGGCGGTAAAACATTCATAATCAATATTAATACCCATACTTTCATCAGATGCTTTTCAACCCTTCTTGATACACCCCAATAAATAAGAGCAGCAATCAATGCATATATGGGAAAAATATAGTTAAGTAATGGAAAAATACTTATTACACCACAATTTGCATTTCTGTTTGAAAACTCAATTAGCATTAATATGCTGTGAACAGCAAAGAGCATTCCCCAATAAATGAATATTTTACTGAATGCGGTAAAGGACTTGCTTGTATGTTCTATCACCCCTTTTATTATAGATATGTCTTCCATTGCCTCTTGCAATGTTTTCTAATCCATAAAATACACCTCTCACATTATATTATAAAGTAAAATATAACTATAAAGTACTTTATATTTTAAAGCGCAATCGAATATTAATTTTTTGTCAATTTTTTGTATTTCTATAGTAACTGATTCTTCTATTCTTTCTTAAGTTAGTTAAAACAAATGAAAAAACATGATAATATAAATAGGAATTAAGCAAAAGAAAAGAGATTATCCCATGGATAAGTTTATGAAACAATTAGCTTCAAACTTAGACTTTATCAGTTATGAAATAAATGGTGGCAAATGCTATATAACAGTAGCTTCCAACCTCAAAGAAGTAACATGTCCATTTTGCGGTCCACCATCAACCATAGGGATTTTAAATTGATGCAGTTCTTCGATACTTTATGAATTATATGAATTCAATTCAGGTATGTTGATTTTTAATTTTTACCGAAGCTTAACGAACAAATACATTGTAATAAAATATATACTTTCCGGGAAATCCAATAATATATTTTGTGACTTCCCGGAAATAAACGGCTAATTGTCCAGTTTTGCAGGAATAACTGCACCGTTATAAGTATCCGTTATGTACTTTCTGACATCTTCCGACTGCAGAGCTTTCACCAAAGCGACAATGGCAGGATTGTTCAAGTCTTCTTCCCGAACGGCAATGATATTGGCATAAGGACTATCGCTTCCTTCGCTGAAGAGCCTTGCGGAAGTAATCTTTGCTTCTAAGGCCTTATTGGTGTTGGTGATAAAGAAATCATAGTCGTCTTTTGTAGGAATGATCTGTGCCGAGTCAAGTTCAATAATCTTTATAGGGCGCAGATATTCCGCAATATCTGATACCGAAGCACTAAGAGAGTTTGCAGTTTCGGGATTAAGCTTGATAAACCCGTTTTCCTCAAGAATGCGCAAGGCTCGGTATTCATTGGTACCATCATTAGGAATTGCTACAACTGCATTATCCGGTATGTCTTCTTTAGAACTGTATTTGTCGGAATATGCAGTAATGGGTTCTACATGGATATCTCCCGCATTCACAAGGTTATATCCGTTTATTTTGTTCCACTCCTGTAAATAAGGTTCATGCTGAAAAAAGTTAAAATCAATTTCTCCTTTTGCAAGTTTTTCGTTGGTAGTGTTATCGGCAGCTGTTGCAACCAACTCTACAATAATACCTTGTTCTTTCAGCTTGGGAGCCACATATTCAATGAGCTCGGAGTGGGGAACCAAATCGGCGATACCCTTAATGGTTACCGATTCCCCAGAGGGAGATGGATTTATATTGCTGTTAGAAGTCGGAGTATCTGAAGAAACATTTGAAGTTTTCAAATCCCCTTCTCTGCCGCATCCTGTAAGAAAGCTCAATGATAATATAAATGTAAGGATAATAAGGATCACGTTTTGTTTTTTCATTTTCAATCTCCTCCATTTTAATTAAATTAAATTTCTCTTTTTCAGGATTTGCTTGGATGTAAAGTTTCCAATCCACTGAACCAGTTGGACAAGGGCAATCAGAACATAGACGGATGCAAACAAAACATCATGCTGAAAACGCTGGTAACCAAATCTTACTGCTATATCTCCGATGCCTCCGGCTCCAAACATACCCGCAAGTGCGGTCATGGAAATTACGGCAATGACAGCCACTGTAAACCCACGGATTAAGGAAGGTAAAGTTTCAGGAATTAATATGCGAAAAATTATTTGAAAATTAGTGCTGCCTATAGACTTTGCAGCCTCAATTTTTCCTTTTGAAATCTCAAGCAAACTGCTTTCGACAATTCTTGCATACATGGGGATACAACTGGCAGCAATGGATATGATACAAGCATTGGTGCCGTAAGATTTCCCGAAAAAAAGCCGTGCCACCGGAATCATCAGAATGATCATGACCATTTGGGGTAGGGAACGCAGTGCGTTAATCAGCCAGCCCGACCCGGTATATAAAATTCTCATGGGTACCAAACCGTCCGGATTGGTTACCGTCAACAGAATGCCGAGCAGAAGGCCGAACACCAGCATTATGATAGAAGACACTAGCGTCATATATAGTGTTTCTCCAATAGCAGGCACCAGCCGTACCCATATCTCCGGTGCAAAAGAACCTTTTATCACCTCCCAGATTGGAGTATCCAGTAAACTCATACCATCACTCCTTTACAATGATTTATAATTTTGAAATTATTAAATACCGCAACCGTTATCAAACTCCGTAACCCGCTGAAATTCAGTAAATACCTTAGTAAACAGAGCTCCCGTACGGCTAAGCGGGTTATTAAAAATTTCCCGAACGGATCCCACTTCAATGATTTTACCGTCTTCAAGAACGGCCATCCGATCACAGGTATATCGAATGGCATCCAGTTCATGGGTAATCATTAAAATGGTAATACCGGTAGCTCGATTAATTTCTTTAAGTAAATCCAGAATTTGTAAAGTGGTCTGAGGGTCAAGAGCAGAGGTTGCCTCATCGCTTAGCAAGAGATTCGGACGGTTAACTAACGCCCGGGCAATTCCTACACGTTGCTTCTGACCTCCGGATAATCCTCCCGGGTAAGCATTCAGCTTATCGGATAAACCAACAAGCTCGGCTGTTTCAAAGACTCTGCGGCGAATTTCCGCTTTCGGGATTTTGCTTATTTCCAGCGGGTAGGATATGTTATGATAAACGGTTTTGGCTTCGAACAGATTAAAGGTTTGAAAAATCATGCCAATCTTTTTTCTCTCTTGCAGCAATTGCTTTTTTGAAAGGCTGAGTATTTCAACACCTCCCACTTTGATACTGCCTGAATCCGGCGTTTCAAGTCTGTTGATGCATCGGGCAAGTGTGGATTTTCCTGCCCCGCTGAATCCTATAATCCCAAATATCTCACCCTTCCGCACCGTTAAATTAACTCCCTTGAGTACTTGAAGCGGGCCGTTACGTGTGCGGAAGGTTTTATGTAGGCCTGAAATCTGAATATAATCATCCATAACACCCATTTCGCACAGCATCACTTCTGACTTCTGTGCCTCTCCTTTCTGCTGAAATTATAAAAACATCATATCAAGTTATTAAATGATGTTTTTGATGAAACTGCTAAATTCTCTGTCTACCCCAAATAACAGAAAAGCAGCCGGGATAACTCCAATCCCGACTGCAGAAAAGCGCAGAAGGATAGATTTATCCACCAGTAGGAAATATGGGCATACAAATAACCCCCATACTCATACTACAGTTCATATCATTATTTAGCTTAAGGCAAATTGTATTTTTCATATTGTGCATCCTTTCTTTCAAAATACCCCAGACCAAAAACATATTATTCATATATAAATGATATGTTATTAATCATATATAAATTATATGAATTAAGGGTAAAAAAGTCAATAAAAAATTTGGCCAATTCACAAATTTTTGTTGAATTAGCCAAAAAATTGTTCTTATCAAATGTAGAACATCAAAGTATTATAGTTCTTATAATTTTCTGCTTCTATAACCAAGTCTGCAATCGTAATTGTACTGAGAGTTTGTCTGACGTTTTTATCCAAAACATTAAAAACCGACAACCGGAGGGCTTGTTCGATATCAGGGGCTTTATCTGAAACTGTTTCCTGTGCTTGCTCAAATAATGATACTTCGACGGACATTAATACATCCAGTACGGTTATTTGGCTTGGTGTTCTTGCTAACTGATAGCCGCCCTGAGTACCTTTAGTAGAATTAACAATTTTTGCTTTTTTCAATAAGGAAAATACCTGCTCCAGATAAATTTTAGATATTCCCAGTTTTTCAGAAATGCTAATCACCGTAATATATTCTCCGCTGTTATATTGCTGTGCCATACTGATAACTGCTGCCAGGGCATATCGTCCTTTTGCCGATATTCTCATCCTTATCACTCATTTCATATATAAATAGTATGTAATTATGATAAAGAGAAAAATTTGTATTGTCAATAGACCATCATTTATATCCCGATCCTTTCGTAAAAACAGGATCTGATGCTTACCTAATAATCCATTTCAATTAATACATAGTATTCATATAAGTTTATTAAAAAACACTTGACATTGAATATAGATAAGTGTAATATTTTTTAACATAGCAAACATATATGATTTATATGAAAAGAGATGGTTGTTATGGACTTACATATTAGAGAAGCGAATATATCTGACAGTGCGTTGGTGCTTTCGTTCATTAAAGAACTTGCAGAATTTGAGGGAATGGAAAAAGAGGTTACAACGACTGAAGCAGAGCTTCGGGAATCCCTTTTTCAAAAAAGACAGGCAAATGTTTTAATAGCCGAAGTTGACGGTAATCCTGCAGCCTTTGCACTGTTTTATCCCGTATATTCGACCTTCTCCGGACGACAAAACCTCTTTTTAGAAGACCTGTTTGTGAAAGAAGAATACCGAGGTAAAGGTATTGGTAAAGCACTTATGAAACAGCTTGCAAAGAAAGCTTTACAAATGGGTGCGAAACGTCTTGATTGGTATGTACTTGAGAACAATAAAAGCGGCTCAAAGTTTTATAATAAGCTGGGTGCAGTTCCCCTTTTAGACCGGCGTACATATCGAATGAATGCAAAAAGTTTGGAATCTTTAGCAAACGGAGTGATGACAAATGTCAAAAATAAATTTATCCCTTCCGGAAGTACAGATAAGGGAAATTCGAATTAACTCAATAACAGGTTATCAAGGAGATGCTAAGGAACTGGTAGAAGCCCGCGAATTCGGCTTGAAGGATAAAGAACGTTCCTTCAGTCAATGTCTGGGCTGTGCTACCTCAAAAGCGGCTTGTATGACTGTGTTAATTCAGGATGGAGCTGTCATCAGCCATGGACCGGTGGGCTGTGCTTCCTGTTTGCATGAATTCGCCTTTACCTATCGAGTGAATTATCCTTTGCGCGGTATTGAACGCCCCACACCACGCCGTATCTTTTCCACCAATCTAAAAGAAAAGGATACTGTTTACGGAGGAAATATAAAGCTTGCCGATACCATTCGTGAGGTATATGAACGAACTAAGGCCAACGCTATTTTTGTATTGACCACATGTGCTGCCGGAATTATCGGCGATGATGTGGAGAGCGTTTGCAACGAAGCCGAGGAAGAGTTGGGAATACCGGTAGTAGCCATCTTTTGCGAAGGTTTTCGTTCCAAAGTATGGACTACAGGTTTTGACGCAGCTTATCACGGCATTGCACGTAAATTGATTCAAAAACCCCGGAAGCGTCGGAATGACATGATTAATGTAATCAATTTCTGGGGCAGCGATGTGTTTTCCGAATGGTTTGCTCCCTTTGGAGCAAAACCCAATTACATAACCCCTTTTTCTACAGTAAACGGATTAAAATATGCCAGTGAGGCTGTTGCCACTGTCCAGGCTTGTTCCACGCTGGGCAGCTACCTGGGAGCAGTGCTGGAACAGGATTTTGGTGTTCCTGAAATTCCTGCCGCACCGCCCTATGGTATTGCACAGACGGATAGATGGTTCCGGGCGTTGGGAAAGGTCCTTGGCAAAGAAGAAATTGCTGAAAAAATTATTGCAGAAAAAAGGAAAGAGTATTTGCCCAAAATCGAAGCCCTTCGGGAAAAACTGGCCGGAAAAACAGCTTATGTAACAGCGGGTGCAGCCCATGGTCATGCATTGCTGGATGTATTGGGAGAACTTGGCATGAAAGCGGTCGGTGCAGCGATTTTCCATCACGACCCCATCTATGACAGCGGTCGTCAGGAAAACGACCAACTGGCACAGCGTGTAGCTGATTATGGAAATGTTTTTAACTACAATGTTTGCAACAAGCAGGAATTTGAACTGGTCAATGCCTTAAACCGTATCCGTCCCGATGTATTGCTGGCCCGGCATGGCGGCATGACACTCTGGGGAGCAAAACTGGGTATTCCATCACTGCTGATTGGCGATGAACATTACTCCATGGGTTATGAAGGTCTGGTCAATTATGGCGAGCGAATTTTAGAAGTTATAGAAAACGATGAATTTGTGAAGAATCTCGAAAAACATGCCATTAATCCTTACACCAAATGGTGGCTTGAGCAACCGCCGTATTATTTCCTGGAAGGAGGTGCCGGTAAATGAGTAGATCAGGAATGATTGAACAAGAACGTTTTACCTGTGCAATCGGTGCTCTACAAACAGTGGTAGCCATTCCGCGGGCCGTGCCGATTCTTCATTCCGGTCCCGGCTGCGGCGAGATGATTGCCGGATTTTTTGAACGGTCAACGGGATACGCCGGTGGATCCACTTCTCCCTGCACAAATTTTAGCGAAAAAGAAGTTGTGTTTGGCGGAATCAACAGGCTAAGGGATATTATAGAAAACACCTACAAAGTATTGGATACGGATTTACAGGTGGTATTGACCGGCTGCACCGCCGGTATTGTCGGAGACGATGTTAAAAGTCTGGTTTCTGAATTCGCCCAGAAGGGAAAGCCTATTGTATCCGTGGAAACCGAAGGATTTAAAGCCACCAATTTTGAAGCTCACAGCCTTGTGGTTAATGCCATTATCGATCAGTATGTAAGCCTGTTTGAAGAGAAAAATAAGCCAAAGTCGCAGAAAAACACGGTGAACCTTATAGCTTCCATCCCGTATCAGGATCCGTTCTGGAAGGGTAATCTGGCGGAATACAAGCGTCTGCTTGCCGGTATTGGTCTTAAAGCCAATGTTTTATTCGGACCGCAGTCGGGTGGGGTAAAAGAGTGGCAGTCAATGCCGACAGCACTTTTCAATATTTTGGTTTCACCATGGTACGGCAAACCCATTGCTGACCACCTCAAATCCAAATACGGGCAGGAATATATATGGTTTCATCACATTCCTATTGGAGCCAATCAAACGGAGGCGTTCCTTAATCAGGTTGTGGATTTTGCCATTGAGCAAGGAGCCGATATTGACAAGGCAGCAGCCCAGGAGTTTATCCGGCATGAGTCCTATGCTTACTATGAAGAAATTGATAACCTTGCTACCTTCCTTTTGGAGTTTCGTTACGGTCTTCCCAACCATGTTCATATTCTACATGACGCTGGATATGTCGTTGCACTGTCTAAGTTTTTACTGCACGAGGTGGGAATTGTACCAAAGGAACAATTTGTTACAGATGCTACACCGGAAGAATTTCATGAAGCCATTCGGGCCGATTTGAAAAGCACCAGCAATAAACGGGAAATTCCGCTTTATTTTGAACCCGATGCGGGAAAGGCACAGGAAATTCTCCGAAAAATCCGTCATAACGGCAGGGGACTTATAATAGGTTCGGGATGGGATAAGGAACTTGCAAAGGAAAAGGGCTATGATTTTCTTTCAGCTGCTGTACCTTCTCCTTACCGGTTAATCATGACAACTAATTACGCAGGATTTACAGGAGGACTTCGGGTTATAGAGGACATCTATCAGATGGTTCTTTCAACCTATGCATAAGGAGAGCGGCCGTATGGGTTATCGAATTGGTCAACACTAGGAGTTAGAACAGGGGACGGTTCGAAACCACTGAAAAACACCAAATAAAAAATGTAAAACATTCAATATATTTCAACAAATATATAGTAAAAAACCTCCTTCAATGGTATAATGGAATCACGCAAAACCAACACCACAAAGGAGGTTTTTTAAATGCTAAAAGATAAAAATAATCAATTAAGCATCTATTCAATATTATACAATAAAATTCCAGAAAATCATATACTTAAATTAATAAATAATGCAATTGATTTTAGTTTTATTAATAAACTACTCGAAAAGTCCTATTGTAAATATTATGGCAGACCTGCAAAAGAACCTGAACTTATGTTAAGGCTTTTAATTCTTCAATATTTGTACAACTTATCCGATGAACGTGTAATCGAGGAAGCTTCATTAAATCTGGCTTACTTATGGTTTCTTGGAATTAATCCTGAAGAAGAACTTCCCCATCCGAGTTTACTGGCAAAATTCAGAGTTCACAGGCTACAGGAAGTTACAATGGATGAAATAATAACGGAAGTAGTAAAACAGTGTGTAGAAAAAAATATAATTAAGTCTGGTGGAATTAGTATTGATTGTACACACACTCATGCCAATACTGTAAAAAAAGTACCCGAGAGGATATTAAAACATATTGCCAAAAAGATATTTAAAAATTTAGAAAAAGAGGCAGGAGAGATACCGGAAGAAATCAATACAAATATTCCAAACTATAAGGAAATAGCAGATCATAGAGAAGCAAAAACGACAATGAAGGCTTATGTGGAAGAAGTCATTGCGCAGGTTGAAGAAAAAATTGAAGGGGAAAAACATACGAAAACATACAAAGTTATAGAAAAAGCCCGTGAGATATTAGAAGACCCAAAATTTATAGAACAAAAGAGTATAAGGTCATTAGTAGACCAGGATGCAAGAGTAGGATATAAATCGAAAACAGAAAGTTTTTTTGGATATAAAACAGAGTATGCAATGACGACAAAAGAAAGGATAATAACGGCAGTAAGGGTATATAACGGTGCATACGTTGACGGTACAGGATTTGAAGAATTAATTGATTTGACAAAGGATAGCGGAATAGAAATAAAAGAGGTATATGGGGATAAAGCATATTTCAGGAAGCCAATTTTAGATGTAATAAAAGAAAACGGTGCTGAAGCGTACATACCGATTAGTGAAATGGTATACAAAATAGATGAGAGTAAATATGCGTATAATAAGGATTCGGACCAATGGTTTTGTGATTATGGGAATTATACCGTAGAGAAGCAGAGAAAGATAAGAAAAAGAGACGGTCGAGAATCATGGAAATATAAGTTTGATGTAGAAGGATGTCAAAAATGTCCAAAGAAAGATCAATGCTTCAAAATAGGGAAATCAAATACTCTAGAAATAAGTGTAAATATACCTGAATATTATGAATACAGCCAAAGAGCAAAAACGAAGGAATTTATAGAAAAATATAAAGAACGAGCAAGTCAAGAGTGGAAAAATGGAGAGATGAAGAGATTTCATGGATTAAGCCGTGCCCGAGGGTACGGCTTAAGAAGCATGTCAATGCAATCAAAATTAACAGCATTGGCAGTAAATTTAAAGAGGATAGCCCAACTGGTATCCTCTTTAAGTAAAAATAATCATTATTTTTTGCTTTTGAAAATTAGAATTAAATGTTTTCGGCTGTATAAAACTGTAAAAGTGGCTTAAAAAACCCTACTTTTTCAGTGGTTTCTCATCTCCTTACGTACCCATTACCTTTATGAATCTACTTTTTGCCGACCAGCAAAAGGGAGTGATAAAGGTGGCGTAGAAAATGCAGGTAGAGAGGCTGTCCGAAGGTTTTTCGTTCCCTACCCTGAGGTTGATTCCTTTGAGGAATTGAATGAATATCTGCATAAAGAATGTGTTAAACTTTTGGAAAATAATCCGAAATGGGAAGCTGAACAGGCTGCATTGAGGCCATTGCCATCGGTAAGGTTTGATGGTGCAAGGTATAAAGAGGCAAAGGTAAATCGCTATTCTATGGTGCAGTTTGAAACAAACCGATACTCTGTTCCCACGGTATATGTGGGAGAGAAAGTCACTGTTAGAGCAACAGCAAATGAAGTAAAAATACTATACAAAGGAGCAATAATAGCGAGCCATCCCAGGATATATGGCCGGAATCAGGAGCATATAACACTGGATCACTATCTGGAACTACTACTGCAAAAATCCCGTGCATTAGACAACACAAAAGTATACAAGCCCCAAACTATGGCACCTATTTATGAACAATATCGCCGGATCTTAAATGCCAGAAGTCCAAAAGGTAACCGAGAATTTGTAAGAATACTTATGCTGCACAGGGATTATCCGCCTGCGTTAGTGACAGAAGCCGTTGAAACTGCTATGGCATACAATGTATATGGTTATGACGGTGTATTGAACATATTGGGGCAGCTATTAGTTTCAAATAGGCCTAAGATGAATCCTGTCAGTAAAGACAAGCTTAATAATATCCCCGAGGTAGTTGTAATTCCCCCTGATCTTAGCAAATATAAAATTCTCATGTCAGGAGGTGGACAATAATGCCGGTTAACAAAATGTTAATCGAAGCTTATTTGAAAAAGCTGAAAATGCCTCAGGCTGCAAAAACCTATGAATCCTTAGCAAGAGAAGCAGCGGACAATAATCTGGATTATGAAGAATACCTGTTGTGCGTACTAGAGCAGGAAGTACACCAACGGGAAAATAATCGTATCCAGAGAGGAATACGACAAGCAAGCTTTCCAGTAATCAAAACCCTTGAGAGCTTTGACTTTCTTGCTATACCATCCCTGAACAAACCAAAGGTACTTAAACTTATGAAGGGAGAATATATCCGAAGAAAAGAAAATGTCCTGTTGATAGGCAACTCTGGAGTTGGTAAAACCCATATTGCAATTGCTCTTGGTTATAAGGCGTGCCGACAGGGCATGAAAGTAAAGTTCTACACTGCAGCCGGTTTAATTAATGAACTGCTTGCAGCTCAGCAGGAATATCGTCTCAATAAACTTGAAAAACAATGGCTGGCACCGCATTTAGTGATTTTAGATGAATTAGGCTATGTACCTTTCAGTAAAGTCGGGGCAGAATTGCTCTTTCAGTTTTGTTCTTCCCGATATGAGAGAGGCAGCCTGATTATAACAACAAACTTAGAATTTCCAAAATGGACGGAGGTGTTAGGCGATGAACAAATGACAGCTGCCTTGCTTGACCGTTTGACCCATAATGCACACATACTGAACATTAATGGGGAAAGCTACAGGTTTAAGCAGGCTCTTTCGAAACAGCCTGATGTTATTTAATTTTTTATGAATTGGTGGCCTAATTTTACTCCGGTAACTGACCTAAATTTTTATTGACATTTACAGGATGAAGGAAGAATAACAAACCGGGCAGCTTACGTTGTTCTAGGAGTTACTATTGATGGATATAAAGATATCTTAGGGATATGGATTGGTGATAATGAATCGTCAAAATTTTGGCTAGGTGTGTTAAATGACCTAAAAAACAGAGGAGTAGAAGATGTTTTAATCTTTTGTGTAGATGGACTTACCGGACTTAAGGAAGCAATAAATGCAGCATATCCAAAATCAGAAGTACAGAGATGTATAATACACCAGTTGAGGAATTCCTTTAAATATGTATCCTATAAAATCTAAAAGCGTTTAGCAATGATTTTAAAGAAGTATATCATGCAATTAATGAAGAAGTAGCATTGGAAAAACTGTATGAACTAAAAGAAAAATGGGGAAAAGAGTATCCTTATGCAATACGAAGTTGGGAAAATAACTGGGAAGTAATAAGTCCGTTTTTCAAATTTCCGGAAGAGATACGGAAAATAATATATACAACGAACATAATAGAAGGGCTGCATAGACAGTTTCGTAAGGTCACAAAAACGAAAACGATATTTCCAACCGATAGTTCACTGGAAAAGATGCTATATTTAGCATCAATGAATGTAGTGAAGAAATGGACACAGAGGTATAAGAACTGGGATAGGGTGTTAAGCCAATTGATGATACAATATCCAGGTAGACTGGAAGAGTATATTTAAAAGCATTCATCCCCACCGCCCTAAAGGGCTCGTCCTCATCGCCGGACGGGCTAGACCTCACAAAATTAAAAATATAGGTTTAAAAGACTAATACTGACCATTATAAATAATTATTGCCAGATTTAAACAAATTTATGTATAAAGAGACTGTGAAAAAAACTCTGTAAAATAAGCTTTCTATGATAAAATATAAAATCATAGGAGGCTTTTTTATAGCAAAAAGAAGACGAGAGCCCATGAGTGAGGGCAAAAAGAATATTATTGCAGGTTTAATTCAGGAGTATGATATTAAAACAGCAGAAGACATCCAGGATGCTTTAAAGGACCTACTAGGCAGTACTATACAAGCTATATTAGAAGCAGAAATGGATGAACATTTAGGGTATGAACCGTATGAACGATCAGAAAATTCAAATTCTCGTAACGGGAAGAAGAGTAAAACTATTCGCAGTAAATATGGTGAGATGGAAATTGATGTTCCACAAGACCGTGAGAGCTCATTCGAGCCTAAAATAGTTCGTAAGCGACAAAAAGATATTTCAGGAATTGAGGACAAAATCATAGCCATGTATGCAAAAGGACTTACAACAAGGGAGATATCTGAGCAAATTGAGGATATCTATGGATTTGAAGTCAGTGAAGGCATGGTTTCAAATATCACTAACAAGTTACTTCCTGAAATTGAGGAATGGCAAAGACGGCCTTTATCCAGCATTTATCCTATTGTTTTCATAGACGCTGTACACTTTTCTGTCAGGGATAACGGAATTATACGCAAGCTTGCAGCGTACACAATACTAGGGATTAATGAAGAAGGGAAAAAAGAGGTTTTAACAATCCAGATAGGAGAAAATGAGAGCAGCAAATATTGGCTAAACGTTTTAAATGAACTTAAAAATCGAGGAGTAAAAGATATCCTTGTGCTATGTGCTGATGGATTAACAGGAATTAAGGAATCAATAGCTGTGGCGTATCCTCAGACAGAGTACCAGCGTTGTATAGTACACCAGGTTAGGAACACGCTAAAATATGTAGCGGATAAGGACAAAAAGGCATTTGCAGCAGACTTAAAGAGTATTTACCAAGCACCATCCGAAGAAGCAGGATACGCGCAAATGAAGGAAGTAACAGAGAAGTGGCAAGAGCATTATCCCAATGCAATGAAGAGTTGGACAGCAAATTGGGATGTAATCAGCCCAATATTTAAGTTTTCGGCAGATGTGAGAAAGGTTATATATACTACCAACGCAATTGAGAGTCTAAATAGCACATACCGACGTCTAAACAGCAAAAGAAGTGTATTTCCAAGCGACACTGCACTATTAAAAGCTTTATATTTAGCAACATTTGAAGTTACCAAAAAGTGGACATTACCTATAAGGAATTGGGGTAAGGTCTATGGTGAGTTATCTATCATGTATGAGGGTAGGTTGCCGTAGCAAAAAGAAAATGGCCAGTCAAGAGTAAATAAACGCCCTTTTTCAAGGGCGCTCTTGACATTCCATTTTCTTTTCACTATATTATAACCAAGGGCTTGTAAGCCATAATCTGACTTACAAGCCCCATTGAAAATTATCATAGAAAGTCAATTTACAGAAAAAGTTTCACACATCCTGTATAAAATATAATAAATCTGGCAATAATATGTAATGTAAAGATAATGAAAAACTATATTCTGTAAACTTTGTCAACCAGAAATTATTTGCCAAAGAAGGATTACATAAATTCTAATACACAGAATTATTTATAATCCCAAGCTACTTGACATTCACAAAAGTTTTTGATAGCCCCCAAAGACAAATTTTTATCTATATTCAGCTTTTATTTTTACTTATTTTCAAATCCACATTAAAATTAGGCATCAAAAAACCATCATTATTATCTATATTCGCTTCAATCATAACTGTAGTCTCTCCATTTTCACTACTAGCAATATTTGAAATATATGTAACTTTACCTTTATATTCTTTTGTTTTGTCCGCCTGAGGAATTATTGTGACTTCTGAATTAAGTTTAATATCATTTAATCAACTTTCGCAGGAAACAACTGATAGCTTTGCCTTGATATGAACAGGCAAACAAGTGACAAAGTAGTTGAGAAACTCGTTGACTGTTTCCTTTGTCAAAAGCAGTTTTTCCTGTAAAGTAGTTTTTAAAGCCTCTATTATAAGCTGCAGTGCCTCATGGAATTTAATGTCCTCAAGTTCATCGCAGCAATAGTAGAACAAAGTACCAATAGTGCGTAAATCAGTATTATTGCGGTTCTCAACCGCTAACATAATGTACCTTGAAAAAACAATAGTTGTATGGGCAACCATCATATCATAAGAACGACCTTGAAATTCCTTAGCCAGCTTAAGGTATGACTTACACATCTTGAAGAATACCTCTATGTCCCAGCGTTTTCCGTATATCCTGATTATCTCTGTTTCGGGAAGACTAGTATCTGTAGATATGAGAGCTAGCCATTTACTCTTGTTTCTTCGGTCACGGACAAAGACAATTTTTGCTGGAATGTGGTTTCCTTCTTTATCGTGTAATTCTACCATAACTGAAGCAAGGTATTTTGATCTTCCTCTACGTTTCCTGACAGTTCGGTATATCTCTCTCAATGATTTTTTTTCACCATTGAAGTTATAGTAAATCTTGGGAGTATCCTTTACCATAGCTATCACATTAAGATTCATCTTACAAATTTTGATAATAGTAGCCGGAAAGGAGAACCAACTGTCAAATAAAACATATTTTGCTTTAATACCGGTAGCAACTGCTTGTTCCAGCATAGACAGAGCAGATTCCGGTGAAGTGGCTAAGGCATTCTGTCGGCGTTTAAAACCAACGGTTCTTTTATCTATAGTATTTTTCGCTGGATTAATGCAAACCCTTGGATTTGTTGAACTTAAAAGGTTGAAGGCCACAGGAATAAATGAATTACCGTCTGTCCAACCAAGTGTAAGCATACGAAAGCCTTTTTTATTCTTATTGCCGTCAGCATGATCTTTGACCCAACTTAAAAGCTCAACTGACTTGCTTCTTGTCCTACTGTAGAAGGAATCGTCAATTACAAAGGCATCAACCCGTTCATCTGACGTTAATCTATCGATATGATGATTTATGACCTTTGCAGAAAGCAAATATAAAAATCTTTGCCAGTTGATATGTATGGAATTTAAGAATCTGTAGACCACATCCCTTGCAAATGGTATATCAAAGCTTTCTGCTTTATAGTTCATAAACAGATTTTTGCCTGTAAAAACAAGTTCAAACAGTACTTTGAATACCGTAAGACAAGGAATACCTTTATCTTTATATGCGTTTGACTTTTTTAACAGATAGCCTACAGAAAACATTTTGAAAAAGTTATCAACTGTCAAAGAAAATCTATTTTCTTCCTTAACCTTCTGTGATACAATAGACATGTTCAAGAACCTCCAAATTGTCGATTTAATAGGGTTTGGATACTTCTATTATATCACATAGAAGGGGGTTCTTGTATTTTTTTATTGCCCAAATCTATTGATTTTTCAATGTTCAGTGCACATTATTCACGTGCGAAAGTTGATATCATTTATGAATTCCTCAGGTACATTTGCTTCAACTACAATGGAGTTAATATTCACAAGGCTGAATAATCTTTTTGAATTTTGTACAGATTCTCCTTTTACACAATTTAAACCATAAACTATGGCATTATCCACATCCGACACTATAGTATTTTGTATTATATAGCTTTTATTAACTTTGTCATTCATCAATTTTATTGAATTTTCAATGTACTTTAATTTATCTTCATAAATACTCTTATCTCTACAATTCTCAATTAATTCAGATTTTTGCTTAATAGAAAGTTTTAAATTATCTACTTCTTTTTGTAGATCGTTTTTACATTTCTTCAAAGCTGCTTCCAAATTAATTACTTGTTTTTTATAATTATCTACTTTTTTCTTATATGAATCCAACTCATCCTGAGATATTGCGCCTTTTTTTAGTAACTCCT
Organism: Acetivibrio clariflavus DSM 19732; assembly: GCF_000237085.1. Classification (GTDB taxonomy): domain Bacteria; phylum Bacillota; class Clostridia; order Acetivibrionales; family Acetivibrionaceae; genus Acetivibrio; species Acetivibrio clariflavus. The sequence continues at coordinate 4,416,096 of NC_016627.1, forward strand.
CATTGATTTTTAGCTCCTTTAATGAAGCTTCATAATCTGAATTTGCATTATCCAAATCATTTGATAACTTTACTAAATCCGAATGATTTCCATTACTTAGATAATCCTGTAATTCCTGTAAATCTTTTTGAAGCTTTATCAATTCCTGTTGGTTATTCTCTAATTCTAGCTGACTGTTTTCCAATTCCCGTTTTAACGAATATAATTCTATCTCTTTAGACTTTATCTGGTTTTTGTAATCTTCATAATTTATTGTAATAATTGCATCACCTTTTTTTACTTTTTGCCCTTCTTTAACATGAATATCTTCAATCAAAACAGGAAAGTCGATAAATAAATCCTTAACATCATTAGCTTTTACAACCCCAAAAACATCCACAGTTTCTTCAAATTCTCCGGTATCATTTATAGTGAGACCAGTATCAATTTCATTTTTGCTGCATCCCCCAGTTAATAACATTATTGTTATTACTCCTAGTATAAATATTCTTTTCATAGTAAATCAACTCTCCCATCTTTAACATTTATTATTCTATTCCCATATTCAGCTGCTTCCCTTGAATGGGTCACTTGAATTATTGTCTTACCCTTTTCCCTGTTTATCCTTCTCAAGAGTTCCATGATTTCAGTACCTGATTTACTATCGAGATTACCAATAGGTTCATCAGCAAGAATAATGTCAGGTTCGTTTATCAATGCTCTTGCAATTGCAACCCTTTGCTGTTGTCCACCAGACAATTCTCTAGGAGTATGATGCCGCCTATTTGAAAGACCGACTATACTTAAAAGCTCTTCTAACCTGTCTTTATAGTGTTTTATTTTCTTCCCATCTAATAAAATTGGAAGCATAATATTTTCTTCCACATTTAAATTGGGAATAAGGTTGTAAAATTGAAAAACAAACCCTATTTCTCTTCTTCTCATCAGACTTTCAATTCTGTCTGTCATATTAGAGAGTTCTCTTCCATTGACTTTTATACTTCCTGAAGACGACTTGTCAAGTCCACCTATTAAATATAAAAGTGTACTCTTACCCGAACCGGAAGGTCCCATAATTGAAACAAATTCCCCCTTTTCAACTGACAGATTAATACCTTTTAATACTTCAACTTCTATAGAACCAAGTTTATATGTTTTATAAAGGTTATGTATTTCAACTGCCAAACTCAAACTCAATTTCGCCTCCATCCCAAATTTTATATTTTTCTCATAGTTATCAGCACAATAGCTCCACCGTTCAATGGAGCGTTACTCATATTTCAAAGATTCTAAAATATTAAGCCTTGAAGATTTTAATGCCGGGCTTATAGAAGCTAAAATATATATACAAATTCCAATTGTCAAAAAAATCAATGGTACTGTTAAGGAATAATTTATTGGAATAGGTTGATATGAAGCATATAAAACTTTTGACACAATTGATATCATCAAAATTCCTAAAGAAACACCAAGTATTCCACCTATCAGTCCTCCTGTAAATGCTTCAATAAAAATAATTTTTATATTCTGTGCTTTACTCATTCCTATCGAGCGAAACATTGCCAGTATCCTCTTTCTTTCAATAAAACTTACTAACAAATTGTTCACAACTCCAAGAACACCAATCAAAAATGATAGAACAGAAAATCCCTGGACACCGGCTAAGATTTGAGCAGTACTGCTTTTTATAGAGTATTCTATTTGTTTTACCGTTTTCGCAACTGCTTTATATTTTACAAGCTCATTTCTTATTTTTAAGGCAATCTTTTCAGGGTCATCAGATGTTTTCACATAAATAGCAGAATAGTATTTACTACCCGTATCTGCTTTAAGGTATTTTGAAGATATAAGAGCATAATCCCCGCTATTGATTAACGAATTAAAAAAACCGACAACTTTATATGCGTACTTACCTTTTGGCATTTCCAACCAAAGTATATCTCCTATTTCTACATCAAATTGGTCCTTTAGCGCCTTCGTTAATAATATACTTCTTTCCTTATCCAATCTTTCTAAGATCGACTTATAATCTCCATATACATTAAATTTTCTATATTCAGGAAACATACTTTTATCTATACTATCTATTTGCGCTATTCTTGAATCTTTATTAGTAACCTTGACATCGTGCACCTGATATATCCCACAGGTATCCGAAACTCCGTCTATCTTTCGGACGATATTTTCCAAATTTCTATCTGCATTTTGCGCAGACATCATAATATCGAAATTTGTACTTTTTGTAAAAGCATAGCTTGTTTCTTCAATCATACTGTTGCTTGTAACAAAAATCATCATAATCACAGCAATGCCCATTGTCAGGAGGGAAATGTTATTAATTATGCTTCTATTCTCTCTTAAGTTCTTAGCAGCAATAATGCCTTCGTTAGAAAAAATAAAAGTATAAATTTTTTCAAAAAGTTTCACAAAAAGGTTAGTAGCAGTATCAACAAGCATAATCACCGCAATTATGCAAAGTAATATACACATTAAGTCAACATTTAAAGCAATCTGTTTTGGTACTGTTACGGGCAATACTACAGAGCAAATTAGAAATACAGAACCCAAAACAGGCTTTATTCTTGTCTTATTTTTTGAAAAAACAATTTCATTTAATATAATATCTTTAATAGGTATTTTGCATATCTTATTTATTGGAAAAATTGACCCCATAAAGCATAGTAATATAGCAATTGCAAAAGTCATGAGGATCTGACTTATATTGTAATTTATTGTTACGGTTGATTTCACCCCTGATGAAGTCATAAAATATACTATTGTATATAGTATGATATTTCCCAGCTCAAATCCCAGAATTCCTCCTACTAAGCCATAAACAAGACTTTCAGCCAAAAGCAAAAAATTCATCATTTTTCTTGTAGCCCCAATACTTCTAAATGTGCCAATTACAGGTATTCTATCCATTACTATAACCTTGAATGAAGAATATATAATAAAAACACTTATTAAAGATACAACCATACTCATTAACAAAAATGCAAGCGATATATCTGATAAGTTTCTCTTATATTCTTCTTTTGAAATCGCTTCTCTTACCGAATATCCGTTATACAACTTACCAAGTTCATTAATATACTTTTGTTTATCATTTTCATCCTTTAGTTTTATATAAATTGTATTAACTCTATTTTCAGCCAAATAAATATGCTGTAATGCATCTATGGGAACAACTGCAAATAGTGATGTACTATTCGTAAAAGGTCCTGTAGGATTCGCTATACCATTTATTACAAATTTCTCTTTTTTTCCATTAATCTCAAGTGTAATTGTATCTTTCAACTTCAGTGAATACTTTTTGGCAGTATAACTACTTATTATTATCTGTTTTCCAATAAATTGATTAATTTGGCAGCTATCACTAAATTTAAAAGGATTTATTCGCTGCAAATCATCGATGTCAATTCCTTGCAGTCTAAAATCGACCAATTCATTCTCACCGTACTTATATATTCCTGTAGTAACAATAGCCCCAACTATATACTCAGCTGAATGCATAATTTTTTTTGCCCTTGTCATGCTAAAAAAAGGTTCTTTGCTCTTCTCATTAGTTTCTATCACAATATGTGTGTTCCCATAAAACTGTTTCATGCGTTCTTCAAACATCTTCACCAAACTATTCGAAAGTGCAACAGAAGAAAAAAATATAGCTGAAGAAATCGCTATTGATAATACAATCAGTATCGTACGGAGTTTCTTTTCCATAGTATTTTTAACCAAGAATTTTATAAGTATTGTCAAAACAGAAACCTCCTATATTTCACTCCTAATTAGTCAAAAAAGCTAATATATGCAATTTAAAGTTTATTGCCAAAAAGCCAAGTCACAATCTCTGAACTATAGTTTACTTTGAAATTGATATATCTCCAGATTCGGAACAAATTACAATTTTATTTTCAGAATTCCCAACGCCTCCAATCAATTGATTTTCTGTCGAGTTAATTAATTCCATAGGATAACTATTGTTTATTTTTCCCGTTATAGTTTTTGCCTCCAAACTAAACTCTGAGTTTTCTGGTACAATTAATTCCGTATTTCCAGAAGATGTTTCTATGTTAACAATATTGTCAAAGCATTTATATGCTATACGCACATCCCCAGCATCAGATTTTACATTCACATTACCACTAAAATTACTGAATGTAACCTTACCTGAAGAAGTCTCTACAAATACATCCTTAATCGCAATGTTGTCGAGGTTAATACTTCCTGAATCAGAATAGTACATAAATTTATCAACAGCAAGTTCCTTTAATATTACATCAGCTGATGATGCGCTAATTGAAATAGTTTCTTCATATTTTTGGGGAATGTCTATAAAAAGAGAGAGGTCATTTTTGTAGTACAATGTCCATGCCTTTTTTCTATTTACTTCTATCGTTAATTTGTCACTTTCTTCTTTGACTAAAAGTTGAGGAATAACCTCTTTGTTAGTTGATACAACCTCTCCGGAAAAAATGATTTTAACTGAATTTGAATCAACCGGATTAAAATATACATTCGCATCATCTGCGTCTATAATAATCTCTTTTATACCATTAATTTCTAACGTTTTTTCTTGATTAATCATAGTTTTCTCGGAACTTTCCAAAAATCCAAACCTCTGAGCTATACTCAATCCACCAGCAACAATAAATGAAATTGCTGCAACAACCGTTAAAAACAATATTACTTTTCTCATTTTTTATTGCCTCCCATGCCGTATTTTTCAGCAACACTCTTTAGAAATCTTACAACCTTTCCAATTATAAATTTAACTATAACAATATTTATCAAAAATAATAGAATCCCCGTTGTTACCAAACCGGTTGATAAAAATATTTCTCTTAATCGGTCCACACCATTGATTGCAATAGACGAATTCACAAACGAGATAATAATTACAATCAACAAAATCATGCCTTTAATAGTTATAGTTAATGAAAAAACAAATAAACCAAGCAAAATACAAAAAAGGAAAAACAATGTAGGGAAAACAATGATAAAACTCATCAATCCTAAACCTGCGACTGTGTAAAAAGCTCTTAAAATGTTCGGAATAGAGTTTTTTTGTTCTGCCATTCTCAACGAATAGTCAGCTATGAATTGCTTTGCCACAACTTCAGGATTTCCAAGAAACTCACATATTTCTTCTTCATTTCTCCCTTCCTGAATACCAATATTAAAATACTCCTCATAATCTTCTATTATGTACTTTTGCTCATCTTTCGGCAGTTTTTTTAACCGTCTAGATAAAATATTCATATACTCACTTTTTTTCATACGTCCTCCCGTTATTCTTAACAATATTGTTTACCCTTTCAACAAATTGGAACCATTCTTTTTCAAGCTTTTTTTTCGCCTCAATTCCTAATGGAGTTATCTTGTAATATTTCCTTGGGGGACCATCTATTGGTTCCTTCATATATGTTTCAAAATATCCATCATCGTATAACCTTTTAAGAAGAGGATATATCGTCCCATTGGACATTTCAATTTCCTCTGAAATTTTGTTAACTATTTCATATCCATAATAATCCCTTTCTGCAAGTAATGATAATACACACAATTCTAATACTCCCTTTTTAAACTGTATATTCATTTTCCACCTTCGTAAAATAATTTATAAAAATAAACTATCTTTTAATGCAATATAGTGAAGTAAACTATCTTTTAATATAGCATAGTCTTACATACACTGAATTGTTACTTAATAAAATACTTTCACTTTCTATAATATGACCCAATCAATAAATATTGACTATTTATTAATAATTTATCACATTCATTATTTTATAGCAATAAATTACAAATAATAAACTATATTACTAAATATATAATATTAAAATTCGAGGAGCGGGAAAGCAAAATATAAAGCAAGCATAAGCAATATACTATTTTTATTCAAAAAAAACTTCTATACAATATTGAGATGGACAGAAAAAATGTAACCAACAAGCCAACTCACATCTTTCTTCAGTCTCTTGTGCTATTCTTTCTTCTAACAAACTATCTTCATTTAAATTAATACTCTCATTCATAGATGTAATCATCCAAATCACCTCGAAATTTAAACATATTGAATTTCCCTCTCCTCAAATTTTTAGCAATTAATATCCTAACTAGTATTCTATATTACTCCTCCGTACTGATTTTTTTATATCATTTACAAGGCTAAATATTCCCTGAATTAAAGCCTTTGAAGTTGTAAAGATAATTCTTATTAATAGGATAGTTGTAACAACCAGTGCAACATTATTAATAAAAGTATAAAAAATGTTCTTAACATTCATGTCTATTGCATCAATTGCATTAATTACATTATATAACTTTGCAATTGTCATCATACTTACATTTGCAATTCCAAAAGTAAAAGAAGTCATAAAGATAATACTCGCTAAAACATATATGATAAAAAACCTCTTTTCTTTTTCTTTTATATCTCTAATAAAAACATCTTCTTTTTCTGTATTAATTCCAAATATATTTCTTATCCGTAAGGACAGAAACTTCTTTGTTGCATCATGCAAGTTAGGAATACCCATCAAATCAGACAACATCCAATAGCCATCCATTTTTATAAATGGATTAAATGTTCCTACAAAAAATAATATTCCAAGCAGAGCACCCAAAATTAATGAAATATTATCAATTATCATGCCTATTAAACACATTAGTACATAAAAAACAAACTGAAAATAAACTCCTCCTATATCAACAACAGCTCTTTGAGTTCTTTTTAAATGCCAAACCTTACTAACATCAGCATAAAAGCAAGGATATGTAAAATAAAAGGCAAATCCAATATCTCCCGGCTTTATATTGTAATGCATACATGCAGAAGAATGCCCTAACTCATGAAATATAGTACTTATATATACAATAATCAACGGCGAAATATAGTCTAAATTATTCATTGTAATAATTGAATATAAATTAATACCTTTATTATTTAAATATATAATTGAGTACGCAATAACTAATACACCAATAATTATAAAAGGAATTACAACCTCTCTATTAAAAAGATTAGATAAGAATCTAAACTTTTCAATATTTTCGCTTTTTATCAAAGGAATTTTCATCCACAAATACGCAGATGATTTTTTCTTTTTTACTGTATCATGAGTTCCTTCCAAAATACCTCTTTTAATCAAAAATTTCTCAAAAACTTCGCTAACCTCTTTTTCATCTACATTTCTACCTAATATGACAGACAGCTCCTTAGCAATATTTTCTATTGTCCTCTTGCCATCTATCAAATTTATAATATGATATAAGTAGTCAGTTATTTGCCAACGTTTATTTTCGCAGACAAGCACAAACGTTTTATTTTTATTGCTAGTATCAAACTCTTGAATGTAAACACAATCTTTTAGCTTTGGCACATTCTCATTCATATTTACCTTCCATTTCTTTAATTTAGCTATACATTATACAAAATTCTTTGCAATACATCCAGCAGCCAAGTTCAATTCTTTCCTCTAATTCCTGCTCTATTCTCTCTTCAAGAACAGTATAAATTCTTTCCACTTCAAGGCTTTCATTTAATTTCTTCATTTTTCCGATTCATCCCCTTTTAATTCAATAAAAATATTATTTTCTTGTTATAATTTTATGGGGAAGGTAAACATATACTATTTAGTTAAACTACTAGCTTTCACCATTGTAAGCAACACAATCTTTTGCGCCACAATAAATCCAACATCCTAGTTCTAATCTTTCTTCCAACTCATTTGCAAGTCTTTCCTCTAATGCAGAATTATCATTGATGTTAAAATTCTCATTTATTGATTTCATTATTTTATTTCACCTACCTTGTACAATTAATATTGTATTAAATCAGTGACCGAAGCCACTGTTCGACCCATTAAAATTCATTGTTAACATAACACTTCAAACTTCATTCTTTTCTAAACATCAAGCACATCATCCGGCTTCACATCTTAGCCATTTTGCCAGCAACTGTTGGCCTGAACCTTGACAATCATGTATAATATCTTCCGGACTTGGAAGGTGAGTGTTTCACCTCCTGGGACGGACCTTAGCGGGCCGATTACCCGTAAGAAAGAGTATTTATCCATTCCGGTAAGTCTACATGATTTGGCTGGTTGAGGCCAGCTCTTTGGCTGGTTCCTCGTGTCACATGCAAGGTTGTTTGCTTACATGGGAAGGAATGGAGGCTTTTAAGTCCATTAATCTTAAAAAGGAGGCATTTTAATGAATTTCAGACCCATTGCAGGAATTGATGTGGGTAAGTTCTTCAGTGAAATGGCGATTCTTTCTCCTACCAATGAAGTGGTTGCCCGCATGAAGATTCACCATGATTCCAATACCGACGTTGAAAGAGCCGTTGAATTGCTTAATAAAACGGAAAAAGATTTTGCTTCAAGGCCTTTCATAGTCATGGAATCCACCGGGCACTATCACAAAATCCTTTTCCATTCACTTTGTAAAGCTGGATTTGAGGTTTCGGTAACAAACCCCATCCAAACTGATTCTATCAAAAATATTGGAATCAGAAAAGTGAAAAATGATAAAGTGGATGCCCGGAAAATTGCCCTACTCTATAGATTTCAGGAACTTAAGTCAACCAACATCCCCAATGAGGATATTGAGTGCCTAAGGAGCCTATGTCGCCAGTACTACAAACTGAGTGATGAGCTTACCGCCTACAAAAACAGGCTTACCGGTATTGTTGACCAACTCATGCTTAACTTCAAGGATGTCTTCTCCAATATATTTTCAAAGGCTGCTATGGCTGTCCTGGAGGAGTATCCTACTCCTGCCCATATTCTTAAGGCTGACAGGAACAAGCTGATTTCACTGATTCAGAAGAAATCCCGCAAAAGTCTCAAATGGTCAACTGCCAAGTATGAGCTTCTGGTCTCCAAGGCCAGAGATTTTGCACCTCTGAGCATTCATAATGCCTCAAATGTTATTATGCTGGGCGTATATATCTCCATGATCAAAACCTTGGAAGAAAGCCTGGAGAAAGTCCTTAAGTCCATTCGTCTACTGATTGCTGAAGATATGGCGAAGGATATGCCCATGCTGGCATTGACGCTTGAACTTTTGCAGAGCCTGCCAGGTATAGGCCTTCTCTCTGCTGCTACTATTCTTGCGGAGATTGGAGACTTTTCAGCCTTTAAAAAGCCAGGCAAGCTGGTTGCTTATTTCGGCGTTGACCCCTCTGTCATGCAGTCCGGAGAGTTTACCGGCACACGGAACAAGATGTCTAAGAGAGGTTCAAGGCTGCTTCGCAGGGTGCTTTTCACAATTGCTCTTGCTAATATCCGTACCAAGCGGGATAAGACAGCTTGCAACCCTGTGCTGCTGGAGTTCTACCAACAAAAATGCCAGAGTAAGCCTAAGAAAGTAGCTTTGGGAGCTGTTATGCGCAAGCTTGTTTGTATCATCTTTGCTGTCCTAAGGGATAGGAAACCTTACCAGTTACGCAGCCCCCAGGAACACGCTCAAATGCTTGCAGCAAAGCATACAGCAGCTTGATAGTACTGTACTTGATGTTCAGTTTTCAAAGAGCAACTTGCTATTTTAGACCAGCTATTTTATGTCTACCTCACCTAGGTGGTCTTGTTGTCATGCGTTTCATTAACGTCAGGAGCCTAAAAAAATTTCTCAAAATTTTTATTATAAACTCTTGACTTTAATTAGCTGGTCTTTCATTCAGAATATATTTGTTTTATTATTTAATCCAGCACAGTTCGTAGAACCCAACTCTTTCTTCTTAATGCAGAATTACCATTGACTATTTTATCAATTATACATAGCACAATTTTCTTGACCACAGTAAAACCAACATCCAAGTTCTAATCTTTCCTCCAACTCATTTGCAAGTCTTTCCTCTAATATAGAATTATCACTAATATTTAAATTTGAGTTAAGAGGTTTCATTACCTATCTCTCCTTTCTAACTGTAGTATGTATATGAATAATCCTTGTATATGTATAACCCTTCCCCATAAATTTCACTCATTAAGTTTAGGTAATGTTTTTTGAATAAAGCAAGTGATACCTATATTACACTTTCCTGAAGTAGTCTATTATAGGTCTCAAGCAAATATAATGATACCATAAATTAAGACAGACAAAACGGTCAAAATAAGTTAGAATAGAAATATGAAAACGAGAAGAAAGTTTACACCAGAAGAAAAAGCAAAAATAGTGATTGAGGTCTTAAGGGAAGAAAAGACGCTGAATGAGATAGCTGCCGAATATGAAATTCATCCTAATCAGCTAAGTCGCTGGAAGGCAGAATTTATAAGCAATGCAGGCAGAGTTTTCAGTAAGGAAACTGATGAAGTAGAGAAGGTCAAACAGTCGTATGAGAAGGAGAAGGACGAACTGCTTAAGCAAATTGGCCAACTTTCATATGAAGTTGCCTGGCTTAAAAAAAAATCTGGCCGACTCTAAGTCCCGGGAAGACCGCATGAAGATGATTGAGAGAGAAGAAAAGAAATTAAGCATAAAAAGGCAAGCTGAACTGTTAGGTATTAATCGTACAAGCCTTTACTACAAGCCAGTACCGGTAACAGATGAGGAATATCTAATAAAACGTATTATTGATGAGGTATACACGGTTCATCCGGAATATGGCTATCGCAGGATGACAAATATCCTACACCGGGATTACCACATACAAATCAATAGGAAGCGTACACGGCGATATATGAGGGAAATGGGGATTCACGGTTTCTGTCCCGGGCCTAATCTTAGCAGACGTCTGCATAACAAATATTTGTACCCGTATTTGCTAAGAGACTTAAATATAGATCATCCCAACCAGGTATGGTCTATAGACATAACATATTGCCGTCTTAAACGTGGATTTATGTATATGGTAGCTATAATAGACTGGTATTCCCGGTATATTGTTGGATTTGAGTTATCAAATACTTTAGATAGGACATTTGTATTAGAAGCGATAAAAAAGGCAATCAAACGATATGGTAAACCTGAAATTATGAACAGCGATCAAGGTAAACAGTTTGCCAGTGAGGATTACATAAAATTACTAAAGAGTAATAATATAAAAATTTCAATGGATGGGAAAGGACGAGCCTTGGATAATCAAAGGATAGAGCGTTTTTTTCGAACTTACAAGTGGGAGATGCTTTATCATGAAGATTGTGAAACGGGTCAGCAACTTCGGCAAAAAACGAGGGAATATATTGAATATTATAACAACAAGAGACCACATCAGTCACTAGGCTATAAAACGCCGTCAGAATATTATTTTGGGATTAACAAAGAGATTAAGGCAGTAGTATAAAACCTTGGGGCTCTGCCCCAAACCCCGTCCTCGCCGGAAGGCAGCCGGTCTGTCATAACAGACCGGGAATCAAAAGGATATATAACCATTGGATGTCAAGGGGCAAGATGAACTCGCATATGCTCGCCCTTGACATCCATCCGACAGAGTACCTTAAGGTAGATATTATACAAAAACATAGAAAGGAGAATCTAACTTAGAAAAGCTAAAAATTTGTCTTGACAATGGGGGTCATTATAGATTCTCTTTTTTATTTATTATTTCAAAATTATTTCATAAAGATAATCTAGAGCTACTAGTTTCTAGTCATTCAAATACTTTGTACTATCCTTCGTCAGATAACGGGTACTTTTCAAAATTTTATTCCTACAACATATAAATTCATCTTATTACTTGAATTAGTCTTTAATGTTCCAATAGAAAACGTGCCTTTTGATATAAAAACAGCAAATTATATGTATCAAATTACTTAATTAATTCATTTCCATCTCGATATGTTATAAATTCTATACAATCTAATAGTTCTTTAAGCCCACCGATTTTTTGAAGACTTTTATAATGTCAACTATTTCACGTTATAGTATAGTAATGTGAATTTCTTGGGTATTTTTAGGTTGTATAACTCCGATACCTTTATAATTTTTGCAATATTTTTTTATTTTAAAGGTATTCCTTCTATACTTATTTTTAAAGATAATTATATTATTGTTTCATTAATATTTATTATCTTTTACTTGCAAGGTGAAATTTCGAACTTATAAAACCTTCATACAAGCATCTATAATCCCTTCATCAAATATCACTTTATTATCAAGTTTAAATATCATTAGTATTTGATATATTTATATTAACACAATATTTCTTAGACATGAATGATTAATCTATGCAAATATTTACAATCAAGCAAAAAAATAGCCCCATTAGGGACAAAGAATTGAATCAGTTTGCCTTACTGCTAATTATTGCCAATTGTACAAATATCTAAACATATAATTTTCTAAAACTATCAAATTGCAGTGACAACATCAGTACTATATTTTATGCAGCTGTCTATAAAATTCTGAGCAAAACTCGGATTGCACCAAAAATGAATTTGTGGATAGGATGCCAGCATATTATAAACGCTAAAACCGCCTCTCCAAATTATTGGCTTCTTCTCACAGCATTTCTTTTGGATTGTATAGCAAAGTGTTATATCTTCAGATGATATATTTATATTTGAACGGTGGAATTCATGTCCTCTTATTCTGCCGCCCTTGTTGGACAAAATATTATCCCTGATAACTTCAATATCGACATATCCAGATTTGTAGATTTCATTGGATATTCCGCAATAACCGTTAAGCACTTCTGCCATTGTAAATTTTTCATCCTTTTGATGTTCCACATATTCGCTTAAGTACAATAAACTGTCTCCTTCAGCATATGTGGGAATACCTTCAACTATTTTTCTTTTGATATCCCTAAGAAGGGTCTTATTTTCCTGAAGCTCTTTTAAATAAGCTTCAAGGTTGCCTCCTCCGAAATATAAACCTGCGATATCCTTCGGAAGTATTTCATCCACCAACGGACTGAAATATACTATTTCAGCCCCCATAATTTCCAGTAAATCAAGGTTATCCTTATAATAATAGCTAAAAGCTTTATCCTTCGCCACAGCAATTCTTACTTTCTTATCTGAATTTCTGTCAAATAAAAATTTTGTAGAATTCAGATACGAAACATCAGGCCGATTTGACATCTTTATAATAAGGTCCACATCTATAGTTTTAATAACCTGTTCCACCAGTATGCGAATTTTTTTCTTCAGATCTTCCAAATCCTCTTCAGGTACAAGATTCAAATTTTCAGAAGGCAAATTGTCCATTTTCGGCAGATAGCCGAAAACTTCCAAGCCAGTTCCGTTTTCTATAGCAGTTTTCAAAAACTCATAATGAGCTTCGCTTTCAACTTTATTCAAAATCACACCGATTATGTCAAGATTTTTGTCATAATCCACATAGCCATTTATCAGCGGAACAATACTTAAGGATATGCCTTCCGCATTGACAACAAGTATGACTGGAGAGTTTACTATTTTAGCCACATGGGCGGTGCTTCCCACAATTGTATTTTCCCCAATGCCGTCATATAATCCATTCTCACCTTCAATTACAGATATATCAGCATTTGCGGCATTTTTCTCAAACAGATGGACAACAGTATCTATATCCAACATCCAACTGTCAAGATTGCGTGAATCCTTACCTGTAATGAAAGAATGCAACAAAGGAATAATATAATCCGGGCCGACTTTAAAAGGTTGAACATCAAGCCCCATTACATAAAGAGTAGCTAAAATCCCCATTGTAACAGTGGTAATTCCGCAACCACTATTAATACCTGCAATTGTTATTTTTCTAACAGTCATAAATTTTTCCTCTTAGCTTAGTACATTTTCCTTTTCCCTTATAAATCACATATAAAGAAATAAAACAAATTTACAGAATCAATTTCTTAATATTTATGCTTATTGAAGTGTCGTTTTAATCATACTGTTATCTTTAATTATACTAATTTGTTTTGAATTTTTAAATAGAACTTAGAAATTTTTTTAAATTTATTCTATTTTATACTGCACATCTCTTACACCTTTTGTAATATTTTCAATTAATGAATAATATATCCTCTCACTCAATTGATTTATTATAAATAAAACTATATTTTCATGGTACAAAAGACTGTAAAATCATTATTCAGATAACCTCTTACCACTTCAATGCTGTCTACCTGAGGATACTGTTCCAATAACATTGAAACCACTTGATTGTGGTCATAATAATAATACGTATCTTCTTTGTCCGGTGAATTCCGGTCAAGTAGATTAAAAACCACCTTTTCTTTTGACAATTCCGCAAAACGCCCGAAAGCCTTTTTGAGGAAATCCATATTGTTACCCATATTTAAATTGAATATCCCTGAAGTATATACAATATCAAAACTTTTCCTTTCAAAAGGATGCTGTTTAAAAATATCCATGCAATAAAATTTGCCGGGTAAATTCTTTCTTTTCACACTTTCAATCATATCCTCAAGAATATCCACACCGGTATATTCTATATTTATGCCCTTATCTATAAGATATTCGAGAAGATTTCCAAGTCCGCATCCAACATCCAGGATTTTCTTGTTTTTTATATCAACGTTTGAGGTAAATATCTCAAACCTCATATATTGGGCCTCTTTGCTCTCCCATCCCAGAACCTCAAAATCCGGCAGGCCCTTTCCTATTTTAGGTTTATAATATGCTTCAATATGTTTCTTTCTATCTAATTTTGATTTAGCTTTACAATTACATTCCATATACATCTCTCTCCGAAACTATGAATTACTTACTATTATACCCCAAAACAATACCTTATAACTATATTTTATTGCGAATCAAACCAAAAAGCCCTCAATACTAAAGAAAAAGAGACAATAGCATTATTACTACTGCCTCCGTTTTTATTTAAGTTATACATATAATCTATATCTTATTGCCGCATTCTGGACAGAATTTTGCACCTGGAGTAAGTTTTGCTCCGCATTTGCTACATGAAATATCCTGTGAAGCACCACACTCGGGACAGAATTTTACCCCCGGATTAATTTCACTGTTACATTTTACACAAGTCGCTTTTTGAGGTGCTACGTTCTGTCCGCAATTAGGGCAGAACTTGGCTCCCTGCTGAACCGGATTGTTACATTTAGGGCAGGGAAAAGTATTCTGACTCTGGGCAGGCTGCTGATTTTGCTGGCCCTGCTGATTCTGAGAAAATATTTGTCCCATCATGTTTCCAATAGCAGCACCGGCACCCATTCCTGCGCCCATTGATGCAAAACCGCCGCTTTGGTTTTCTGCAGCCGAATTCATGGCATCCAATGTGCGTATCTTTGCATAGGCATCCATTCCGCCCATCAGATTAATGCTGCCGCCCTTATCATAAGCTTCCAACAACTCTGGAGGTAATGAAATATCCTCAACAATTAAATCAACCATCTCAAGCCCGAATTGATCAAACTTTTCCCTTACACTTTCCTTAACCTTAACGCTGAATTCAATAAGCTGTCTCTGAAGGTCAAATAAGGAAAGTTTCGACTCTGCAATGGCATCTTTCATATATTGTACAATATACGACCTGAAAGTATCTTCAAGCTCACTTGTTTTATATACCGCCTTTGTTCCGAAAAGTTCACGCATAAACTTTGCAGGATCGGCAACACGATATGAAAACTTACCTCTTGCACTTATTCTCACTTGTCCGAACTGTGGATCCCAAACAAATACCGGGGATTGTGTACCCCATTTTTGATCGGTAAACTGTTTTGTATTTACAAAATAAACTTCAGCTTTAAAAGGAGAATTAAATCCATATTTCCATGATTTTAACTTTGTAAGAATAGGCAAATTCTCAGTAGTTAATTCATATAATCCGGGATAAAAAACATCTGCCAAAACTCCCTCATTTACAAATACAGCAGCTTGTGATTCCCTTACTGTCAACATTGCACCCATTTTAATTTCCTTGTTTGCTACCGGAAACCTGTAAACTATTGTATCGGAAGTCTGATCCGTCCATTCTATTACCTCAATCAGTTGGCCTTTAAGAAAATCCATTAAACCCATGCAATACCACTCCTTTTCTTCGAATAATCCAAACGATAAGTGTCTCATAACGGGATATAAAGCAGCAAAAAATTGAGACACAAGCACATGTAAGAAAAAACAAGACATGCCAATAAGTTCATTTACTATCTGATTTTAGGGTCTTATCCTTAAAATTGTGCATATAACCGTGAAATATCCTGACATAAACCAAATTAATTAACTACTATTATAGATTAACATATTTTATAATTTTTTTAAACACATTTCTTAAAACATATTTATGTAAGAAATCTTATTAATATCAAATTATATCAAAGGTCTAATTATAACAAAACTATCAATTAAAAAAATATTAAAGGTCTTTAGCTGTGTAATTCCACGGTTGTAACTGTCAATAATATATTATATTCAATCAAACACTTTTAATTTTTTTTACACAATGGTATAATAATTTGGAATGTTAGAAATGGAAAAGGCGGTAAATATGCGAAAAAGAAGTAAAGTAAAGCGTGACAAGTATTTATCGATAATGTTTGTACCTCATTCCACAAATGAAATAAAAACTTTTAAAATATCATCATGGCGCAGTAAACTTTATATTTTCACTGCAATAGTTTTAGCTTTGGTAATCGGCTTTACATCATATTTAGGAAATATAATACATACTAACAACAAACTTAAAATTGCACTGGACGAAGCAAATAGCAAGAATGAAGAACAGGCAAGACTGTTAGCTGAAAATGCCGAGCAGATTGCTGCACTGCTTGAAAAGGAAAGGCAATATGCCGAGAACATATCGGAATTCAGCGAAAAATACAAGCAAATGACTGAAAACTATCTGGACAGCAATATGGAAAGCCTGACAGCAAGCAGAGGTTCTAACAGTCGCTCTTTTATAGATGATGCAAGCGAACTTCGGGAAATTTTAGAAAAACTCCGTAACATCAACGATTCTGACGATAGTATTGCCAACAAATTATCCGAATCAGAAAAGAAGCTGCAATCTTACATTGAAACCTTCCCAACACTATGGCCGGCAGACGGACCAATCTCCTCACCTTTCGGATACAGGACCGACCCTATATACTCATCGGAAAGAAAGCATGAAGGGATTGACATTGCAGCACCCTACGGTGCCGATATAAGGGCTTCTGCAACCGGAAAAGTTATATTTTCAGGTACAAACGGAAATTATGGCAAGTGTATAATTATTAATCACAACAACGGTATAACAACCTTATATGGCCATGCTTCCTCGCTTTTGGCAAAAGAAGGTCAAACGGTAAAAAAAGGCGATGTTATCGCAAAAGTAGGAAGCACCGGCAAGAGTACCGGACCGCACCTTCACTTTGAGGTACGTATCAACGGTACCCCTGATGATCCTTTAAAATATCTTGATAAAAAATAAATACAAGGAGGACAATTATGTTCAGTAAGAATACTTCCGGAAATGCAGATTCCTTTGATACCATCATAGGTATCAATTCAAAATTTGAAGGAAATATTGAATCCAGCGGAACCATTAGGATAGATGGCAAAGTAAATGGTGATATTAAGGTTAAAGGCGATGTTTATGTCGGAAAAGAAGCAGTAATAACAGGAAATATCAATGCAAACAATATTTTCGTTTCCGGAAGAGTGGAAGGAAATGTGGAAGCAAACGGAATTCTAAGAATTCAATCATCTGCTAAACTTTATGGCGATATTTCAGTTAACTGTCTGGTTACAGAAGAAGGCAGTGTGTTTGAGGGCAAGTGCAAAATGTTAACAAAATCCCAGGCCGAAAATGCATCGGCTGCAAATAACTCTAAAAAGTCAAAAAACAATTCTTCTGCTTCAGAATAGAATATTTAGTATAGCGCATATAAAAATGGAGTATAATGTACTCCATTTTTTATATACTTTAGTTTCTATATGTACCAATTTATTTAAACCATTATAATACTACAGTTATTCAAAATCCAAATAATAATTGGGCACATCTCCCACTATTACAGTTTCTGCCACAGGCATGCTGGTTGTCACAACGGTTTTTTTTTCAACAAAGGGTATCGCCACCCCCATTTCCACTTTAAACACAATATAAATCCTATGCCTTGTCTGGTTTATACCTGCGCTGCTGAATTCCGATTTAAAATTTGTCTCAACACTTCCGATGGGAATTATTTTGATATTAATCTTAGGGCCTCTGGCAGCAAATATTGTTTGCCCCAGCACTGTACCTAAAGGTATCGATATTTTCTCATCGGACAATTCGGATAATTGGGTTTGAACACTCCTGGATACATTGGCAAATATCCTGTTCAACTTGGCAATATCCGTCTGAACAGAAGTAACAATTCCATTCTCATCTCTATAAATTGTAACAATATCGTCGTAATCGATATTTTCGGGAAAATTCTCACCCACTGCATTGGCAACCACTCTCGAAACTATAGATTTTACTCTGTACTCCGATATTTGATTGATCCCTATTCTTATTCGCTTTTCAATATATGTAAATAAAAATATTAATATGACCAATACAAAAATAATCACCACATAGGTTTTATATATTTTTTTATTGCGTTTTGCATACCATAAGCGGTGATATAAATTGGTTTTCCTTCGCATAAAAAAACCTCCTTATCTAATAGTATGAATTAAGAAGGTTTTTTGTGAATCAGTATTTTTTATATCCCTTGCAAACATGCAAAATTGCATGTTTTGCATTGTTTGCATGCTGTTTGACTGTTATGCTATAATATTAATGTTTTACATAAAAAATTCAGTTTCAAATGTAATTAGGAATAAGTAAATGCCAGCTATAAAATGTCAATCATATATGAGTGAGCACAATTTTACTTATTCCCAAATAAAGGAGAGGAAATGTTATGAGCTCTAATAATACTGCTGTTTCAAATACAAAAACCGGTAAGAAGAAACAGCAAATATCACTGATAAGAGTAATCGGCAATTTAATAAAAGTTTTAATTCTTTTTGCTTTTACCATTGGAGTTATCTTTGCAGGTATAGTGGGCGGTGCTGTCTTTGCCTACATAAAAACCGCCGAACCCATTACTGCCGATCAGCTTGCAATTAAAAACCAGACAACATATGTTTATGACTGTAATAACAAAGAAATTTGTGCCCTGCAAGGAATAGAAAACAGAGAAATGGTGGATTTCTCAGATATTCCTCGATATTTGAGGGACGCCTTCGTTGCAATAGAAGACAAGCGTTTTTATCAACACTCCGGCGTTGATTTCAAAAGGTTTGCCAGTGCGGTTATAAACTTTATACTCCCCGGAGGCGAATCCCATGGAGGAAGTACTATTACACAGCAGGTCGTAAAAAATGTAACTGGAGAAACCCGACGTTCCATAAAGAGAAAGGTTCAGGAAGCATGGCGTGCAATACTGCTTGAACGCAATTTAACCAAAGACCAAATCCTTGAGATCTACATGAACCTTATATATATGGGTGAAAATTGCTATGGAGTACAGTCAGCAGCCAAAACCTATTTCGGTAAGGATGTAAAAGATCTTACCCTGGCTGAATGCGCTTCCCTTGCCGGTATAACCAATCTTCCCGCAAAATACAACCCTTTTACAGCAAAGGGTAGGGAAAACAACATAAAAAGGCAAAGAATTATTTTAAATGAAATGCTCGAACTTAATTTTATTACCCAACAAGAATATGATGAGGCCATTAAGCAAGAACTTGTTTTTGCAGAATCAAACAAACGCAATGACAAGGCCACCAGTACACAGCCCTATTTCGTTGACCAGGTCATACTGGATGTAAAAAGAGACCTTATGGCTATAGGATATACTGAAGATATGGCCATCAAAACCATTTACAACAACGGGCTTAGAATTTACACAACTATGGACTCCGATATACAAAAAGCAATGGACGAAGTCTTTTTGAACGAGGAATATTTCACCAAAGTAAACAAAAATACCAGTCAGTCTCCCCAGGCAGCAATGGTAATTATTGACCCGAAAAACGGCCAAATAAAAGCCATGTACGGAGGTGCCGGTGAAAAAATAGGTATTCCATTTAACAGGGCTACTTCCTTGGAAAAACAACCGGGTTCTACCATCAAACCCATTGCAGTGTATGGTCCTGCTATAAATGAAGGAATTATTACCGCAGCAACCGTAATTGATGATGTTCCAGTGTATATGAACGGAGCCAGTAAAGGGTTATATCCAAAAAATTCTGACGGTTCCTATGCCGGTCTTACAACAATTCGTGATGCCATAACAAGGTCTGTAAACGTAGTTGCGGCTAAAATTTGGAATAACTATTTAGGTGCTGATTTATCCCATGAATACTTGAAAAAAGTAAACATAAACAGGGACAACGAGCGCACTGTTGCCTTATCTTTGGGTGGTCTGTCAAAAGGAGTGAGTCCGCTTCAAATGGCAGCGGCTTATGTTCCTTTTGTAAATAAAGGTATATATTATGAACCTACTACCTATACAAGAGTTGAAGACGCCAACGGCAATGTTATTCTTGAGAAAAAACCAAACTTTAACATTGTATACGATGAAGCAGCTGCTTTTATAATGGTCAATATGTTGAAAGACGTTGTCAACTCTCCTGACGGAACGGCAAACCGTGTTAAAATCCAAAACGGCCGGATGCCCACTGCCGGCAAAACCGGTACAACAGATAAAACCACCAACAAATGGTTTGTAGGTTTTACGCCCTATTATGTCGGTGCCACCTGGTATGGTTATGACAGAAATGTATCCCTGTCTTCTGCAGAACTTAACAGAGCCCAGACTATTTGGCATGCTGTAATGGATAAGATTCACAAGAATTTAGAGCCTGTTGATTTTGAAGTTCCTTCCGGAGTTGTTAAGAGGACAATTTGCAAATACTCCGGTAAAATTGCCACCGAATTGTGCCATAAAGACCCAAGAGGGAATGCTGTAAAAACCGAATATTTCATAAAGGGTACTGAACCCGGCGAAGAAGACACTTGTGATGTTCATTTACTTGCCAAAGTATGTAAAGATTCTACCGATGCTTTTGGTCGAAATCTGCTTGCCGGAGAATATTGTCCGTATGAATCAACCATGGAGCAGGTATTTGTTAAACGTAGAAAACCTTTTACACCTACCAACCCGGGAGACCCATACCCCAAAGATTGGAAGTATGAGTATCCTGGAGACGAGTACTGCAGTCTTCATGGACCAAGAGATTTTGAACACCCGCATGGCCCTAATAATAATTCAAACGGCAATCCTTTCTTCGATTGGTTCAATGACTTGTTCAGATAATTTTTATTGCTTATACAAAAAGGGGCTGTTGCATTACAGATTAATAATCGTAATGCAATAACCCCTTTTTATTTAAAATTGATATATTTTATTCTTAAAACGTTGTCTTTTATTTATTGTTCCTAAAAAAAGGGTACACTAAATAAACGATACAAACTTTGCTATTTATACCATAAATATTTTTTATGTTTATGCTGTCTTTAATGGATGTAAATACGTGGCACATCGTTTTGACTGAATTTTGTTATGCAGCTTGTTTACATTATGTGCTAAAGCAAGAAGAATACATTCTGCTAAGATATTCTTTTTGCCTCTACACAAGAAACGTCTGAATCCCATATCTTGTTTTATTTCTCCAATAACCCCTTCGACCTGAATACTCCGATTTATTCTGAGTTCAGTTCCTTCTTCACTGAGGATTCTTTCTAAGGCTTCCTCACGTTTTTGCTGGAATGATTTAGATACCTCAAGACGTTTAGTCCGTTCTTCCAGCGGTTTTTTGCTGTTTCCCCTAATGCATTTTGATTTGAAAGTACATTCACTACAGTCTTCGCATGTATAGCAGGTTTTCTTACTTATATATCCTGTTTTGCTTTTACTGAACTTTATTCCTGTTACTACAAGCTTTTTTCCATTACTACATATGTAAATATCCTTTTCTTTGTCATATATCATATTTTCCTTTATGCTAATATCTGCTTTATACTTACGTGTCCTACTAACTTCATAATTGGATGGTTTAATAAACGCACGTTGGTTGTTTTCATCAAGATAAACGTAATTTTCCTCACTTTCATACCCTGAATCAGCAACTATATTTTTGTAAGTATACCTCAAATGACTTTTGATACTGTTTAAGAATGGTATTAGAGTGGTTGTATCTGTAGGCTGAGGACCAGCACTTATCCATACTATGTATTCAGCATCTACTCCAAACTGAATATTGTAACCAGGTTTTAATTGCCCATTCTTCATAGCATCTTCTTTCATTCTCATGAAGGTTGCATCAGGGTCTGTTTTTGAAAAACTATTTCTCTCTCCCATGGTATGTAAATGCTTATTATATTTCTTAAGTCTTGATATGTATTCATCCAGCTGTTCCAATGTTTTTTGGAGAGGAGATTTTCTTTTTCCTATTCCATAGACAAATTCGATATCTTCATCCTTTTTTATTTTGCATAGTTTACGCCTAAGCTTTTTTAGATGATACATTTTGATTTTATCTCCATATACAATTTTAAATCCGTAATCTTCTTCTGCTTTCTTAAAAAATGCAGGAATCTTATCCATAAGTTTTTGCTGATTTTTAGTAACAGAACCTTTCCAGACAAAAGTATATTTGTTTGAAGAAGCTTCAATTTTTGTCCCATCAACAAAAAGATTCTTCATTGAAAGTTCTCCACATTCAGCAAGTATTTCAGTAAATTGTGCCATAAGATTTTCTGAAACAGGTGCAAAATGAAGGCTCCGAAATCTCGCTATTGTTGTATAATCTGGAGCAGGAGACCCTTCAAGAAGGTACATAAAGTTGATATCTCTCTTACAAGCACTTTCAATTTTTCGAGTAGTATAACAATTATTCATATATCCGTAGAGCATGACCTTCAGCATCTGTGTTGGGGTTGCTTGTTTTTTCCTTATACGGGAATAGGTCTTATATAATTCTGTTAAATCCATCTCCTCCACTATCTGACCCAGCAACCTGACAGAATCATCATTAGGTATCATGTACTCAATATTTAACGGTAATTTTAATTGATAGAAATCACCGCGAATGGTATAATCTTTATGTGTTAAATTATTTAGTGGCATAAATACATTTTACACCAAATTCCGGACTTTTCGAAGTCCGGAATTTGCTTTTTAGACACAAAAGGACTGTTACACTAATTTTCTTAGTGCAACAGCCCCTTAAATAATGTCGCTAATAATTTTCATATCTTTATTCATATCTTAAAGCTTCAATAGGATCCAAATCTGCAGCCTTTTTGGCAGGATAAACACCAAAAATCAGACCTAATGCAACCGAGCCTAAAAACGCTCCTATTATAACCGGTATGTCAACTGAAGGCGGTATATTTATCATCTTGGAAATTATATTTCCTGCTGTTATGCCGAGAAAAATGCCGATCATTCCGCTTATTCCCGTCATGATAATGGACTCCGTAATAAACTGCATAAGAATATCAATTTTCTGCGCTCCCAAAGCCTTCCGAATTCCTATTTCCCTTATTCTCTCGGTCACCGATACCAAAAGTATATTTACAATGCCAATTCCGCCTACAATGAGGGTTATAACAGCAATTACAAGGAGAATTGATGAAATAACACCCAAAATATTTGAAATGATTTTTTGCACATCCTGTGAACTCTGGGCATAAAACAAATCCGATTTGCCGCGCTTTCTTTCCAAAGCCTTAACGATCCTGTCCCCCAACTCTTTAAGTCCATCTTTCTGCTCTGTGGATACATCTATGCTTTGAAGTATTTTGTTATTAAAATAGATGCTTTGAAGAGTAGTTATAGGAACATATACCACTGCCGGAACGTTTTCATTATCAAGCATGCTTTCATATAATTCGCCATAGGATTTAATTACTCCTACAACCTGCATATTGATAAGTTTTCCCCATGAAGTTCTAAAAGTTACAGTTTCTCCTACTATATCAACCCTTTTAAAATATCTTTTGGCAAAGTATTCGTCCACAACTATAACATTTGATTTTGACGTGTTGTCAAAATCGTTTATAAACCTGCCATCTGCCATTTCAATAGCAGAAAAACTTTTGTATTGTGAAGAAACCCCATTAACAATTGCATCCCTGGTTTTTTCGCCTATTCTCAGTGACCCGGATCTTTGTATACTAGCTGCAATGTTTTTAACTTCCGGTGCAACCTGTTTTATGGTTTCAAAGTCCTCTAAAGTCAACATATCCGATTCGCTTATATCAGATTTTTGGTAAGTTATCGTGATAGTGTTTGCCCCCATTTTTTCAAACTCACTGCTTATATAAGACTCTGCCGCATTACCTATAGCAACTATGGTAATAACTGAGAATACCCCCATAATAATACCCAGCATTGTTAATGCAGATCTTAATTTGTTGGCACCCAAACTTTCAAGGGCTTGCTTGAAGCTTTCAAAAAAACTCATTCACACCCCCTCCTTTAATTGTCATTTAAAATTTTTACCTTTATACCGTCTTTATGGGTAGGTTGCGGGTCAAGTATAACCAAATCCCCTTCATTTAATCCTTCTAAAACTTCTCCCATCACATCGGATACCAGACCAAACTTTATCTTCTTTTCAACTGCAATATTATCCTCACTAATAACATAAGCAAACATATTGCCGTCTTTATCCTCTTTATAAATGTTTAAAGGCGCTAATAATATATTGTCTTTCTCGTTGGTATAAATGTCACAGGTAACACTCAATCCCGGTTTCAACGGAACTTCTGACTCTTCAATGGAAATAAGGACTTCAACCGCAATCTCTTCTCCTCCTGATGTAATATTAGTCTTTGCAACAGGAGATATGCTTTCAACCTTTCCAAGCACATTGGCATCTTTATCTATACCTTCACCGGTTATTACAACTTTCTGACCTATTTGCACACCTCTTACGTTGTATTCGTTAACTTTGGCTTTAATCCTCAATTCATCGGTATTGGATATTTTAAAAGCCGGCATGGCACTGTTGGTAAAAGACCCCTGCTGGACATTAACCTCCACAATAACCCCATCTATGGGACTTAATACCGAATTGTTCAGTTTTTCAATCTTTTTTTCAAGTTCCTTTATACTTAATTCTATTGCTTTTAAACTCTCTTCCTTAACTCTCCTGTCCATATTTTTGCTTGATACGGCGGATTCATAAGTAAGCTTTGCATTATCTAGAGCCCTTTTTGCATCATCCACTGCTTTTTCCGAAGCTTCCAGTTCACTTTTTGTAATTGCACTGGCTTCATAGAGTAATTTGTTTTCCGCAAGCTTTTTCTCAGCATCAGCCAGAGTATTTTCTGCTGCATTAACTGCCGATTCCGCCTTTTTTATCTCCGCTTCAGTAACAGGAGAATCTAAAGACAGTTTCTGCACATTTCTGTCTATTTTAAGTTTTTCCAGCTGTGAAATCAATTCGTCCATATCAAGTTCCATCAGTTTCTGACCTTTTGTAACTTTATCATTTACGTCAACAAGTAACTTGCTTACTTTAAGCGGAGTTTCAATATAAACCTCACTTTTTTCTATTTCTTCAATAAAACCGGTTGCCGAAACCTTGGTAGAGATTGAACCCTTTTCAATTTTATGAGCTTTGACCGGATAAATAATTCCTTGATTAAATGCAAATACCGATTCAAAATTTTCTCCAAAAGTTGCAACTGCTACTGCCAAACCACCAATAACAAAAACCACAATTATTAATATAATTATTCCTTTCTTCATAGTTAGCCTCCTCAAAACAGATTTTTTCTCTGTTAAAAAATAAACAAAGTATATTACAAATATGAATCCTAAAATCAGGCCATTCGTTCCATTTTATTCAGCCTTACAACCTCTCTTGCATCAAGAGGATTTTCAATTATCTTATCTTCTACCATTAGCCCATCCTTAAATTTCACAAACCTTTTTGTATGTTGAGCTATATCCGGTTCATGAGTGACAAGAATTATAGTTACACCATCCCTGTTAAGATCCTGAAAAACAGCCATAATTTCCTCGCTGGAGTAACTATCCAAATTCCCCGTCGGCTCGTCGGCAAGTATAATTGAAGGATTGTTTACCAGCGCCCTTGCTATAGCAACTCTTTGCCTTTGACCTCCCGACATTTCATTGGGCTTGTGATTCATCCTCTCTTTTAATGCAACTCTTTCAAGAGCTTCAATAGCCCTTTTTCTTCTCTCCTTCGCACCCACCCCTGCATATATCATAGGAAGTTCTACATTTCGCAAAGCCGTCATTCTAGGAAGGAGATTAAAGGACTGAAAAACAAATCCTATTTTTAAATTTCTTATTTTTGCTAATTCTCTTGAATTCAGCTTGGAAATATCCACACCATCCAATATATATTTTCCGGAAGTTGCACGATCAAGACATCCTATAATGTTCATTAAAGTTGATTTGCCGGAACCCGACGGACCCATTATCGAAATAAATTCACCTTTATCAACGGACAAATTCACATGCCTTAATGCAGTTACAGAAACCTTTCCGTTTTTATAAACCTTGCCTAAATCTCTTATATCGATGATCACTTCTCCATCACCTACTTTACAGTTATAGTTAAACATTGCAAAAATTACATGTCGAAATGTAGATTGCTACATCTTCAACCCCAAATATTTCCAACAGTGTGAACCAAAAGCTACCTATCCAAATATGTTCAGACAATACTACTTTGCTATTTTACATATAAGGTGTCAAATTCGGTTCTTAATATGTTGTAATTATATATAGCAAGATAAGTCTGATATTTTGCATCCAAATAATCTTCTTTAGCCTTTAGAACTTCTTCCTTGCTTATCAATCCTTTTTCAAACTTAAACTGTGCATTATTCATTTTGTTTAAGCAAATTGCCTCCCACTTCTGGGCCAATTGAACTTTATCTCTTGCAGTAAGTATATCATTATATTTATTTCTTATGGATACTTCCAAATTAACTTTTGCATCCTCAAAACTGACTTTTGCATTTTCCAAATTCAGCATATTTTCATCATAGGTAGGTGTACCTTGTTCATAATCCTCTTTTGTAAATTCCATTATTTTTTCGCTTGCTTTTAATTCCTCACTTTTTATATACAGCTCAGCGTCATTATTTAAAGCATCTTCAACAACTTTCTCAATATCAATATTCTTTGTTGAAGTAAGTACCAAATCATCCTTAATTTCTATCAAATCCTCACTCATATCGAAGCCCAAAATTCTCCTAAGTTCAAGGTTTGCAGCTTCAAGCTTGCCTGTAACTTTATTAATATCAATGGCTTTTGAATCAAGGGCATATTTGGCATCAATCAAATCATTCTCTGTCAGTTTACCTTCTTTAAAACGGGCTTCAGCAATTTTGTACTTCTCATTCAAAATATCCTGTTTGGCTTTTTCCATTTCAAGTTCCTTTTTTATCAGTAGCATATTGGATGTAGCCTTGTAAGTTTCAAGTTCCAAATTTTTTAAATTTTTCTCCTTGATTTTTTTTGCATATTCCAATTCAGCTGCAGCTTTTGCGGGATTTACCTCTCTGGCTATCTTGTTATTTAATTTATCAATTTTGGTATTGACACTAGTACTCATTTTTGCATCTTTTTCCGCATCACGAAGTGCACTTTCCTTAGCCTTAATATTCAAATCATCTATCACTGCCTGTTTGCTGTTGGAGGCTGCCACATTTTTCGATTCCTGTATGCTGAATTTCAGGCTTTCAGCAGCAAAAGCAGTAGTTACAGCAGTTATAGTCAAAATCGATATAATCAAGCTTGTGTGCTTTTTCATAAAGTTCACTCCTTCCCATATGCAGGACCTAATCCTGCTGCTTCTTCAAGCTTCATTATTTTCGTATTATAGCTGTATATCACATACTCTTTCATATTTTCCAGCTCTTCAATTCCAATCTCCATCTCATCAAGTACGATTTTAGATATAAATCCTCTCTCATACTGTTGCTTCATCTTATCCAAATTTCTTTTCTGCATTTTTATTGTCTCTATAGTACTTTCAATAGTATTCAAATCATTTTTAATTTCGATATATGCCTTCTTAATATCATTTTCAATATCAAACCTGGCTTTTTCCATTTTTACTTTGAGAGTTTCGATTTCAAGTTCCAAATCTTCATATTGTTCCATAATGTTATAATTCTTTTTAAACAGTTTGCTTTTCTCAATAATTCCTTTTTTCAGCTCTTTCAAACGCAGTTCTTCCTCAATACTTTTAATCTCATATCTCTCTGCCAAAGCTTTCTCAATATAATATTCCAAAGGTTTGAGGGTAATGTTTCTTTTTAACTCGTCAAATATGACCTCTTCATACTCTGTTGATATATCCGCTCCCAATATTGAATTCATGGACCTTACTGTATTCTCTCTATTACGCTTTGCTTCCTCCACACTTTTTTCTGCTTTAAGAAGCTCATATTCCGACTCATCTAAATCCTGCCTGGTAATCAGGCCCTGCTCAAATTTCAGTTTATTGATTCTATGTTTGCTTTCAGCCAACTGATATTTTTTTTGAGCCAGTTTATAATCTTTATCGGATTTCATCAATCCGAGATATAAATCGCGCATATTCAAATACAACGATTTCTCGGTAATAGTTTTATTAATTATCATTTTATTCCAATAGTATTTAAGTTCTGCCGGTGTATACTCTTTTGCCAAAGTTAAGCTCAATTTGGTATTGTCATCGTATTCAAAAAAGAACTCTCTACCTCCAAATTTAAAGGTTACTCCATCGGTTTTCAGATTCTTTGTACCCTGGACTATCGAATTATAATTTAAAAACATTTTTCTTTCTTCAATAGCAAGACTTTTTAAAGTTCTATTGTTGGAAAGCATAACCTCTTTTGCCTTATCATATGTAATTATATTGCCAGTTTCACCATTAGCCTGTGCCAATATCCCAAACATACTCACAATCAAAGCTATTGAAATTATTTTTTTCAAGCTGTCACCCCCTATGTAAAAAGACGGAACCTACATCTTCTCCATCAAGAATTCTGAATATTACATTAGGATCTTCCCCATTGGCAATAACCATATCTATACCGGCAGATGCTGCGATTTTTGCTGCCGCTAATTTTGTAATCATCCCCCCTGTACCTCTTGCCGAGCCGACACCTCCTGCATACTGTTCTATTTCTGGGGTAATCTCTTTTATAATCGAAATCCTCTTTGCATCACTGTTTTTTCTGGGATCACTGTCATAAAATCCGCCAATATCTGTCAGTATTATTAGTAAATCAGCCCTTACAATCTCTCCAACCATTGCCGACAGAGTATCGTTATCTCCAAAAACTCTGTTTACCCCCGATTCAATTTCATCCACTGCAACCGAATCGTTTTCATTTACAATCGGAATAATACCTTTCTCTATTAAAGTTTCAAATGTATTGATAACATGTTCTCTAGCTTCATGGTTCTCAACTATGTCTCGGGTAAGAAGTATTTGTGCCACTACATGTCCATACTCCGAAAAAAACTTGTCATATATATGCATCAGTTCAAGCTGCCCTACTGCAGCCACTGCCTGTTTCTCCCTAACTGTCTTGGGTTTACTTTGCAGCTTGAGTTTACTGACTCCAACTCCGATTGCGCCGGATGTAACCAATACTACTTCTTTCTCCTGATTTGCAAGGTCGGACAACACTCTTACAAGTTTGTCAATTCTTGTAAAATTAATTTTACCATTTTCATAAGTCAGAGTGGAAGTACCAACTTTAACAACTATTCTTTTTGCTTTTCCTAAATTCTTACGTAACTCAATATCATTCATTTGACTTTCCCCTTCTAAATTTTATATATATATTTAAAAAACGAATTATAAATGCAATCACTATTCTAATAATTATACTATAAATACACAAAAAAAGTTTAATTTATTAATAAAATTTAATAATTATTCCTATTTTTCAGTAAATATTCCGCAACTATAAAAATTTCAAGTTACCGGCAGCATAATATTAACTCGTGTCTATTGATTTTTTAAATCTAAAGTCCGATATAAATTTCGACAAATTTCGCAAAAATATTAAAAGGTCACGCACAAGCATTACTTTACTTATTAGATAATATTTAGTATTTTTATACTATATAAAGCCAAATAAAACCAACTACCCGAATTATGTAAATTATTCAGGAGGGTCAAACATGAAATTTTTTAATCATAACAAAACATTGATAAAATTACAATCCGGCTTTATTGCTATTGTTTTAGCGCTGTCAATTTTTTCGCCGGGATATGTTTACGGTAAAGACGGAAATCCATATTTTAAAAAACAGGAATACAATTCTCTTTATGTTAATCGTACGGAATACTTTTTTAATCTCGGGAAAGTACTTGTAGAAAGTTTTAACTTTATATACTTCAATTTGCCCACCTATGACCAATGGTACAAAAAATATATAACTGTAAATCCTTCTTATCCGATAATTGTTCCTCCAACCCCCTCTCCTACTAAAACACCATCTTCTGCTCCAGGCAGCATTAGTGAAGATGAAAAAGCACTATTGGATTTAGTCAATAATGCCAGGCTTAAAGCAAATTTAAAACCTCTTGAATACGATATTGAACTAGCCAATGTGGCCATGATAAAAGCCAAAGACATGGTAGACAATAATTACTTTGACCACACATCTCCAACCTACGGTTCACCTTTTGACATGATGAAAAGCTTCGGTATCAAATACGGATATGCCGGTGAGAATATTGCTACCGGTTATGCAAATGTGCAAGATGTGTTTAATGGTTGGATGAACTCTCCGGGACATAAAGCCAATATTCTGAATGAAAAGTTTACCCATTGCGGATTCGGTATTGCCAATGGAGGAAAGTACGGAGGTAAAACCTGGGTACAGATGTTCATCGGTAAACCTTAAACTATTTTTAACCCATTTGCTTATTCAGTAAGCAAAGCAAAGTAATAGATAAAAAGTATATAAATTCAAAAGTGGTGCAGGATGAATTATAAACTTCCCACACCACTTCTTATTTTAATAATCCTTAATAACAGACAAAGTATCAACGCTTTGACTTTTCAGTCAATTAAGCCTTCGCAGATTCCTCAACTGCAACTGCAACAGCAACAGTTGCACCAACCATTGGGTTGTTACCCATACCTATCAAGCCCATCATTTCAACGTGAGCAGGAACTGAAGATGATCCTGCGAACTGGGCATCTCCATGCATTCTTCCCATTGAGTCAGTCAAACCATAAGATGCCGGACCTGCAGCCATGTTATCAGGATGAAGTGTTCTACCTGTACCACCACCGGATGCAACAGAGAAATACTTCTTACCGTTTTCTCCGGCCCATTTCTTGTATGTTCCTGCAACAAGGTGCTGGAATCTTGTTGGGTTTGTTGAATTTCCTGTGATGGAAACGTCAACACTTTCTTTAATCATTATTGCAACACCTTCATTTACGTCATCAGCACCGTAAACTTTAACTTTAGCTTTTTCACTGTTGGAGAAAGCTATTTCTTCAATAACTTTTAATTCTCCTGTATAGTAATCGTACTCAGTCTTAACATATGTAAAACCGTTTATTCTGGAAATTATGTAAGCTGCATCTTTACCGAGACCGTTTAAGATAACCTTTAACGGTTCTTTTCTTACTTTGTTTGCAGTTCTTGCTATACCGATAGCACCTTCAGCTGCTGCAAATGACTCATGACCTGCAAGGAAACAGAAGCATTTTGTTTCTTCTCTCAAAAGCATTGCACCAAGGTTACCATGGCCCAATCCAACTTTTCTGCTATCTGCAACAGAACCTGGAATACAGAATGCTTGTAAGCCTATTCCTATTGCTTCTGCAGCATCAGCAGCATTTGTTATACCTTTTTTAAGAGCTACTGCGCAGCCTAAAGTATATGCCCATACAGCATTTTCAAATGCTATTGGCTGAACACCCTTAACTATCTTTTCAACATCTATACCTTTTGACAAGCATAATTCTCTGGCTTCTTCCAAACTATTCATACCATATTCGGCAAGACATTTGTTGATTCCATTTATTCTTCTTTCATAACCTTCAAATCTAATCACGTGTATTCACCTCTCTTCACAATTAATTATTACTCTTGTCTTGGATCAATTATTTTAACTGCCTCGGAAAATCTTCCGTATGTACCGATGTTTTTCTCATAAGCCTCTTTAGGGTCAACACCCTTTCTGATAGCTTCCATCATCTTTCCGAGATGAACAAATTTGTATCCTATAACTTCATTGTTTTCATCCAAGCCTATATTCAAAACATAACCTTCAGCCATTTCAAGGTATCTTACACCTTTATCCTTAGTTCCAAACATTGTTCCAACCTGAGAGCGTAAACCTTTACCAAGGTCCTCAAGGCTTGCTCCTATTGGAAGACCACCTTCTGAAAATGCAGTCTGAGTTCTTCCGTATACCAACTGTTTGAATATTTCTCTCATTGCAACGTTGATAGCATCACAAACGAGGTCAGTATTCAATGCTTCAAGAATTGTTTTACCGCCAAGAATTTCAGCTGCCATAGCTGCAGAATGTGTCATTCCGGAACATCCCAAAGTTTCAACGAGAGCTTCCTCAATTATACCATTCTTAACGTTTAAAGTAAGTTTACAGCACCCCTGCTGTGGAGCACACCAACCGATACCGTGGGATAACCCCGATATATCGGTTATCTCTTTAGCTTTTACCCATTTTCCTTCTTCAGGAATTGGGGCCGGTCCATGATTTGGTCCTTTTTTTACACAAATCATACCTTCTACTTCATGTGAATAATTCATGAATCTAATCCTCCTTCACAAATATAATTGCTTAAATATACCTTAGCACTTTGTGACAGAACCTGTTTTGAACTCTTGCCATACTAAGGATATGATCATTGCACTTTTAATCGCGCATGATTAAAAACAGCTTCATTAAAATTACTTGCTGTCTTGCGGCTAACACAAAGTTCAAAAAACTTTGCATCAACACCATAAAAAATTTCAGTCAACATTATACCATAATTATTAAAATGTAGAGAGAGAAAATTAAATTTTTTTGTTAATTTTTTTACAAAGATTCAGAAAGCATATCGAAAAGTTCTCCAAACTTGTATTACCACTTCTTGAAAGCGAAAAACACTGCTCCGATAATGAAAAGAAATGAGATCATATAATTCCACCGTAAACTTTCCTTAAGATAAAGAATTGAAAATACTGTAAATACAGAAAGAGATAAAACTTCTTGTATAATCTTAAGTTGAAACGCTGTAAAGTAGTTACTTCCAATCCTATTTGCAGGAACTTGAAAACAATACTCTACAAATGCTATGAGCCAGCTTACAACTATCACTATAGGCAATGCTGTACTTTTATATTTTAAATGTCCATACCAAGCAAAGGTCATAAAAACGTTAGATATTAAAAGCAAAAATATCGGCAGCATAAATCTTCTCCTTATATTTCCTATGTAATTGGCAGATAATTTTTTTCAACAAGTTCCTTTAAATAGTTTATATTATTTTCGTCATTTTTCAAGATAATTTTTGCTTCTTCACTGTATTGTTTCAGCAAAGCCTCATATTCCTGAACCAGCTTCTTATAATTGTCTTCATCGTTTTTTTCATTAAATATAATCATGTTGTTTTCAATATTGTACTTTCCTGCCCTATCTTCGAAATATTTACAAATTTCGTCTATCTTTTCAAACAACTTTATGTTCAAATCGTACAATACATCTTTTTCTTTTTTTTCCTCTTCACAGTTTTTCTTGATAGCCGCAACAAACTCTTCCCTTATACTCTCGGGTACAGCAATATTTTCGATTTTGTTTGCATAAGTGTCATGTACTGAACTGTTTTGGTTTTTGGATTCAACTAATTCATTTATTACAACCTTGGCACTCTCCCTGTTCTGT
This sequence comes from Acetivibrio clariflavus DSM 19732, assembly GCF_000237085.1. Taxonomy (GTDB): domain Bacteria; phylum Bacillota; class Clostridia; order Acetivibrionales; family Acetivibrionaceae; genus Acetivibrio; species Acetivibrio clariflavus. The sequence continues at coordinate 4,449,866 of NC_016627.1, forward strand.
CTTATGCGTTCAATGTCATTCAACATCTCAGGTATAATTATCTGACTTAGCGGAATATCCTTGAACAGATAGGATATTTCCGAATTCATATGGTTAAGAGTTAAAACATAATTGTACGTTTCCGATACCAACGGCGCATAATCTCCATATTCACCAGCAGAAACATCCTCATTAACAGCATTCCCTGTCAATACGGCTTCATAAAATTCAATTATCTTCATCAAAGCTGCTTTTTCCATTTGCATCTTTTTCGTTTTTTCTGTGTTTATTGTTTTAACGGTAGCAATTAAAAAGAAGGTTGAAACAGCAAACAGTATAATACTTGAAGCAATGATTATAATGGAACTGTGCCTTTTGAAAAATTTTGCAGAAATAAAAATAATTAAGGTAATAAGTATACCCATTCCGAAAAATATACCAATCAAATAGAGTAAAGAATTGGTAGTATCGTTCTTCATCTTTTCCATACCTAAATTTAGAAAAGCATTTATCATGCCGACCAACATAAACATCAAAAAAAACACCGTTGAAATGATGTATTTTAAAAGCTTTGATGCTTTACTTTCATTTGAATATCTTTCCAGAAACACATCAATAAATTCAGGCACTTCATATGCTTCAACATACATATTCTTTTCAACATCATACAATTTGCTGGTCTTGCTGATCATACCTTTTCGATAAAGCTCATATACCTGGTCAACGCTTATAATATCAGTTTCGCCTGTTCCAATAAAATACTTATACAGCACGACGCTATTCCTCCTTTTGACAATTACCGAAAATCCAATATGTCACTTATTCTCCTTCAGATTTCAGTCATTGCCGGTTGGTATGCAATCTATAAAACACCTTTTCTTGTCCAAAATATTAAGATGAGAACTTTTACGGGATAAATTGTACAGGCATTACCCTTCTATTTTATTATAGGTTTTTATTATTAACATTTCAATGATTTACTATAATACTTTTTATACTGTAAATTCATTTGCAATTAATTTTTCTGTAGCAAAACCGCTATGTTTAACATAATATAAAAACATAGAACTGTATTAAAGGAGTGGCTATGGACAGATACCAAAAACTCGAACAAATTACCAACGGAATTAATGCAGCATATAAAATTAGAAGTGCCGGAAATTTATTGACACAAAGGGATTCTGAAAGTCGTCAGGACATAAACAATGTGGATCTGCTTATTAAAATGCTCTCTGTTATTGCAGAGTATTCACCGGAATCCCACAGAGACACTTTTAGTGAAAATCTTCAAAAAAGCACAGTTTATCATAATACATACAGAAATCTTAAGCAACACATAAAAAACATTCAGTCAAGCAGGCATCTTGACAGCGATGGTCTGGCAAAAACTCTTGAAATAGTTAAGCCTATTTTAACCAAAGATAGAAGAAATATAGTGGAAAAAATGCTGCAGATTCACGAAATAATGAAATCATAGTTTTAAATAATACCTTTTATTCTTCATACTCTTAATTCCTCTGATATATATTTTATCATAGTGCAGCTCCGACAAACCCGATACCTTTTTTTCCGCCGGAGTTCGCCTTTTTTTTACCCAAATTATTTGCTCGGTGCGGTATTTGGCCCGAGGTTCGAAAATGCTCTGAATTATAAAAAGTGCATTCCCCAGTGTCGTACTAAAGCTGCTGTACTCTTCCCTAACATTTCTGGAATCAACATAATACGAGATAATAAGGCATATTACTCCAAATATCACACCAATCCCGGCTATGACAGCAAAAGCTTTAATCAAGTTAAGTAAAAAAACATCCCCCATCTTTTTCACCCTTTATATCCCTACAAAAATTTCTTATATTAATTATACTACAACAGGAGCTATTTGTCTGAAATTCCCTATGTGCATTCCCGCCTTTTCAATTCATTTTTTAGTTGCAATTCCAAAAAGCACTTGAATATATATTTTTAATTTTATAGATACTATTTATGCGTGCTCAATAAAAAAGAAAGGGTTGGTTCACTTATGTATAACAGTTATGTGGAAAACGGGGTTATTATTGCGCCAAATGTAGTAGCCGAGGGAGAAAAAACCACAGTCAAATATAAAGGATTACTCTACAACTCAGGTGCTGACGAGGTATATATGCGTATAGGTTACGGTCCAAGCTGGGAAGACCAGAAAGACATCAAAATGACTAAAACTTCCAACGGCTTTGAGGCACAAATTCCAATAACTTCACAGGATAAGCTTAATTTGGCGTTTAAGGACAGTGCAAATAACTGGGATAACAACTCTGGAGCCAACTACTCTTTCAATATTGAGTCAAAATAGTATAAACAGCAAAAAAATTTAAGGGGTTGGTCTTTGCCAACCCCCATTATTATTTGCTGAAATGTTCTTTAATCCAGGGAAGTTTTCCGCCTATCTTAAGTATCTCGGCATCAAGTTCGGATAAAGTATGGGTCAATTCAATTTCAAATCCCTTGGTTATATTTTTTAATTTGACATCGCCTTTTAAATCTCCTATGTCAATTTCAATCTTGTCTCCCAAATCGATCCTGTCATAATCCTCAGGATTCTTGAATGTCAAAGGAACAATTCCGAAGTTAATAAGGTTTGCAAGGTGGATTCTTGCAAAAGATTTTACAATAACCGCTTTTACTCCAAGATATTTTGGTGCTAATGCAGCATGTTCACGGCTTGAGCCCTGTCCGTAGTTCTCTCCTCCGATAATGAATCCTCCGCTGCTTTCCAAGGCTCTCTTTGCAAAACTTTCATCCACTGCCTCAAATACATGCTTGGATATCTCGGGTATGTTACTTCTCAAAGGAAGTATCTTTGCACCTGCCGGCATTATATGGTCAGTTGTAATATTGTCTCCAACTTTAATCAATGCTGTTCCTTCCAGAACATCGGGCAACTTGTCAAAGGAAGGAAGGGGTTTTATGTTAGGCCCTCTTATTATCTCAACCTTCTGAGCTTCCTCAGGCGGCAAAGGATTCAAAATCATATTGTCGTTAACAAAGAATTTATCCGGCATCTGTATCTTAGGATATTCTCCCAAATCTCTGGGATCGGTTATTTCTCCTGTAATAGCAGCAGCTACTGCAACTTCAGGACTTGCCAGATATACCTGAGCATCCTTGGTACCGCTTCTTCCTTCAAAGTTTCTGTTAAAAGTGCGCACTGAAACTGCTCCCGAACATGGCGCCGATCCCATTCCGATACATGGACCGCAGGCATTTTCCAAAATTCTGGCTCCTGCCTGTACAAGATAGTTAAATTCACCGCTGTCCACCATATGTTCAACAACCTGACGGGATCCAGGGCTGATTGTCAGGCTTACATTTTCAGATACTGTTCTGCCTTTCAATGCATTAGCAACAACTTTCAAATCCCTTAGAGATGAGTTGGTACAAGATCCGACAGATATCTGGTCTACTTTTATTCCGGCTACCTCTCTTACTTTTTTAACGTTTCCGGGACTGTGAGGAAGAGCAATCATAGGCTCTAATGTACTTAAATCAATCTCCATTATTTCATCATATTCAGCATCATTGTCCGGAACAAGCTCTATCCATTGTTCTCCACGGCCCTGAGCTTCAAGAAAAGCTTTAGTTATTTCATCGCTCGGGAAAATACTTGTGGTACAACCGGTTTCAGTTCCCATGTTGGTGATGGTTGCACGATCCGGTACTGAAAGAGTTTTTACACCGGGGCCGAAATATTCCAAAACCTTTCCAACTCCGCCTTTAACATCAATTCTTCTCAAAACCTCAAGAATAACATCCTTGGCTGAAACCCAGTCATTGAGCTTTCCAACAAGTTTTACCCCAACAACTTTAGGGAATTTAATCCTAAAGGGCGCTCCTGCCATAGCTGCAGCAACGTCCAATCCTCCGGCTCCCATTGCAAAGCATCCTATTCCTCCGGCAGTGGGAGTATGGCTGTCAGAACCTATTAATGTTTTCCCGGGACGTGCAAAACGCTCTAAAAACAACTGGTGGCAAATTCCGTTTCCGGGCTTTGAAAAATATAATCCATAACGTTTTGCAACCGATTGAAGATATCTATGGTCATCGGCATTTTTAAAATCAGTCTGCAAAGTATTATGATCAACAAAGCTCACACTGAGTTCTGTCTTAACTCTATCAATTCCAATGGCTTCAAACTGCAAATATGCCATAGTACCTGTAGCATCCTGAGTCAATGTGTTATCAATTTTGATGGCAATCTCACTACCAACGGTCATGTTGCCTTCAACTAAATGCTGTTTCAATATTTTTTCTGTAATGGTTCCTTTCATTTCACGACCTCCAATTAGGTTAATCTTGTATAAGATAGTTGAAATAAACTATCCAAAATTATTCTGCTCATATTTAAAAGGTATTCTTTTTCCAATAAGAAACCAACAATAAATTAATAATATAAAATTTTAAAGGCCATTGCAATAAATATTCTTCAGTTCATTAATTCATCAATTCTGTAAACTGTTATTTTTATCTGTCCTTCAAAGGTTTGTAAGGTATCTTTCCTTTTACATTTTTATACGCAGGCCTGATAATTCTGCCTCCATTAATGTGTTCCTCAAGAAGGTGCGCACTCCATCCGGCAATTCTCGCAATTGCAAAAAGCGGTGTATAAAGCTCGACAGGTATTCCCAACGATTTATATACAAAACCGGAATAGAAATCCACATTAGCACTTACTACCTTATCGGATTTTTTAACTTTTGCAAACACTTCCGGTGCCAATCTTTCTATGGTTGTAAACAAATTGTATTCCTCTTCATTTCCAGTCTCTTTAGCCAATTCCTCTGCTTTTCTTTTTAGCAAGACAGCACGAGGGTCGGAAAGTGTATAGACAGCATGGCCAATACCATATATAAGGCCGGAACCGTCATTTGCTTCTTTTTTCAAAATTTTAACGAGATAATCACTCACTTCACCCTCATCAGACCAATTCTTAACGTTTGCTTTAATATTTTCCATCATTTGCATTACCTTAATATTTGCACCGCCGTGCTTTGGCCCTTTTAACGAACCTATAGCCGCTGCAATGGCAGAATATGTATCTGTGCCGCTGGAGGATACAACACGGGTTGCAAAAGTTGAATTGTTTCCTCCGCCATGCTCGGCATGAAGTACAAGAAGAAGGTCTAATATTTCTACTTCCGATCTTGTGTACGTACTATCGGGACGTATCAAATGTAAAATATTTTCAGCAGTGCTCAGCTCCGGCCTAGGGCTGTGCAAGAAAAGGCTTTGCCTGTCATGGTAATGCCTCTTTGCCTGATAGCCGTAAGCAACCATTGTAGGAAATCTTGCAATAAGTTCTATACACTGTCTCAAAGTGTTTTCAATACTTGTGTCATCAGGATTTTCATCATAGGAATATGAAGCTAATACAGCTCTGGCAAGTTTATTCATAATATCCTTGCTTGGCGCTTTTAAAATCATATCTTCCGCAAAATAATCCGGTAATGTTCTTTTTGAGCCCAGGAGCTGAGAAAACTCATCCAATTGCTGTTTATTAGGCAATTCTCCAAAAAGAAGGAGATAGCATGTTTCTTCAAAACCGAGACGGTTTTCGCTTATAAAGCCTTCTACAATATCATAAATATCAATACCTCTATATCTCAGTTTTCCCTCTACGGGTATTTTTTCTCCTTCATCCATTATATAGGCATGGACATCCCCAACCTCAGTGAGCCCGACTAAAACACCTGTATCGTCGGCATTTCTAAGGCCTCGTTTGACATTGTACTTTTCGAACATTTCATTTTGAATGTGGTTGTTCCTTTTTATAATTTCCGAATAATAGCTGTAAATTCCCTCACATGTCATTAACATTCACTTCCCCTCATATTATAATTCATACTTGCTTTCTTAACATGTTGTATAGTTAGCTCTTCAGCTTTTTTAACATCTCTCTCCAATATTGCCTGATAAATTGCCTTGTGTTCAGCCAATGCTTCTTCGGCCCTGCCGGCCATACCCAGCGAATTTATACGAGCTCTTTGAATATAATGATGAAAATTACTTAGCATAATCATAAGCGGTTTACTTTTGCTGGCCTTGAATATTGCTTCATGAAACTTTGTGTCCAGCTTTAAAATTTGTTCCACATCATTCTTTTCAGTATAAAACTCTTCCAATTCCAAAAAATGCTTCATATCTTTAAGTTCTGCTTCTGTGGCGTTTTCAGCCGCCCAACGGGCTGCAATACCTTCAATGGCAAGTCTTATAGTATAAATATCTTGAATATCCTTTGCTGACAAACCGGTGACAATAGCACCTTTATTGGGAATAGTTTGTACAAGACCTTCCAGTTCAAGTTGCCTTATAGCCTCACGAATAGGGGTACGGCTTACTCCAAGTTCTTCTGAAAGTTTTGTCTCAATCAGGCTGTCACCTGCTTTGTACTTTCCGTTAAGGATATCGTTCTGCAAATAACTAAAAACCTTTCCATGCAACGAAGAATTGTTGTCATCATCCATAGGTTTAAATTTAGCCATGCTGACTCTCCTCCTTCGCAAAGCCAACAAACAATTGTATTTGATTGTTCTGGTGATTTGACTACACACTAGAAAAGCAGTTATCGATATAACACTCATCTACTATGTATTCTTGTATTATTGTATACAATTATACAAGAATAGTCAATATGATTTCCAAATTTTATTTTGAAATTTACATAATTTTGCCTAATTTTTTTAACGCTGAGGATTTCTTAATCTAACATTATAAAAAGCGTATGATTTTTTAAAATAAAAGAAAAAATGAGTACTGATACTTTTTAATATGATTTTGATACTATATTTTTATTTGAAATACATAATTAAATCAATAGACGAGTTTGACCAGACAACATAAATTTACTAAAGTTATTTTTATGATATAATTCTTTTTACATAAGTTTTGAAAATTATGTTTTACAGACCTTGAAGAGAAATATTTCAAATAATGCAGTTTAAATTTCAGAAAGGAAAGTCGGTATGCAATTAATAGAAATTTTATCCGGCCCTATTATCGGTGCCGTTATTGGCTGTTTCACCAATTATATAGCTGTCAAAATGCTTTTCAGGCCGAGAAATGCCATAAAGCTTGGCAAATTCACAATGCCTTTCACCCCCGGAGTTATTCCGAAAAGAAAAGCCGCCCTTGCCAAAGCAGTAGGAAAGACTGTGGGCAATACGTTGTTTGGCGAAAATGAAATAAAGGCCTCCATTGGCTCTGAAGAAATGAAAAATACTTTTGTAAAGGGAATAATGCAGCTTATTGGCGAGAAATTTACAGGCGATATGACAACCAAGTCTTTGTTCCTGGAATTCCTTAGTGAAGAAACTTATCTGCAAAAAAGAAATGATCTGACTGATAAGCTTTCAGACAGAATTGCACAGGAACTACTTAACATGGATATCGGCAAAATATTAACCGATAAGGGTACGGAAGCTATAAAGCAAAAAATAAGCAATCCCATGCTTTCATTCTTAATTAATGAAAAAACCATAAAATCCTTTGCCGCGCCAATTGGAGAGCGAATAAACGAGTATGTCAGGAGCGAGGGAAAAAGTAAAATCGAAAGTTTCATTGCCGCAGAAATAGCAGCACTTGAGGATAAACAACTCAATAGTTTGATGGGCAATCAAGAGGATTTAATGTTAAAGATACAAAATAAACTTGGTGAACTATATATCAAGTTTGTCAACGACAATATCGAAGACTTTGTGAAAAATTTTAAAATTAGTGAAATAGTTGAAGAAAAAATCTCAAATATGAGCAATGAATCCCTCGAAGAGTTAACCCTCTCGGTAATGCAAAACGAATTAAATACTATTGTATACCTCGGAGCTGTAATTGGATTCATTATAGGTATTTTAAATATTTTTATGTAATATCCGCTTCAACTTCCGTTTTATAATTGTTAAACCCAAATACACCTTCGATGTTTACTAATTAAAGTAACGATATTTACTGGTAAGCTTTAGAAGTAAATCCAAACGGGCAGGATCTTTATATTCGGGCTTAACCATATAATAAACATAGCTTTCCAGCACGCTTATATCGGTTGATGTACGGCCTTCAATCTTAAAATTGTTAAATCCCATGGGAACATATTTTTCATAAATATCTATCGGTTTAATATGAGTTCTATATTTAGTTGTTTCATAGAATTGAAGCTGCATCTGTTCACATTCAAAGTCTTTGAAATTAAATGGCAAATTAGGTGTCTTCATATGCTCGGTAAGAGCCATTTGGTATTTGCCGATGTAGTCATAATGTTCTTTTCTGCGAGGGCAATTCGGGATACAACAAGCATTGATGAGAAGTTCACACTTCTCCTTATATGGAATTTTTGCCAGGTCTTCGAAACGATTATTCCAATTATAGTCCAAAACAACAAGACTGTAATCTTTTACCAATTCTTCCTTTAATCCTTCAATATCTTCAATTTGTTTACAGGTTGAACTTATAATTTTATATTTGGGATAATTTTTTCTTATATAAGCTTCCAAAACAGGCGAAACAACAATAACTTCATTTAGGCCATTATGCCCCATTTCCAGGCACATATTGCAAAACTCATCATCCAAATGCTCTTCTTTTATATGAGGATTGCTAAAAGTGTAACGGCACGGAATACCCCGGGCATTGAATTGCCTCATAATCTCCACCATTACATTGCGATCCATACTTCCGCTGAAAGTACGTCCACCGTTCCATAATGAAGTGGGGAATGTCCCGTATACAGAACCTACACAAATATCTGGCCAGAACCATTCAGGTCTCATTTTCATTACTTCGTATATCAATATGTTTAACCTAAAATGTCTCACAAAATCCGGCAAATGAAATTTGATACTCATAAAAACCCCCCACTTGATTAAAAACTTCCATATGGAACAAATGCGCGATATAAAAGCAATATAAGCGAACAAGAAGATTTGAAGAATGAGTTATAATGACAGCGTTTTGTCGACAAGCACGATTTATATTTTATTTATATTAAAAAATATACCAATGGGATATCCTCTTGTCAAGTTGAGTAATTTAGCTTCTGCTTTGTTTTCCAAAGATTTTAACTTACTTCCATCTATTAATTACAGATATTTTATGTTTTCATTCTCGGTAAAATCCTCTATTTCCCAACCCCGGTACCCCTGAAAATGGCTATAAAGGCCTTTTTATATGTTTCAAAAAATTTCAATTGCAATCGAATGTACATATGTGTTAAAATGATTAAGTGTAAATAGTGTCAATCATTTGACACAGTTTTACTCCCCTAAAGAGAGCTACAAAACACGCTCTCTATTTTTTTTGCCGCATCAAAACCATCCCCTGCATTTTGTGTTAATATAAACCGACTTAGTAAATTGTTGTGCAGTTTCTTTTATCCCGTTTTCATCAAGCATGCTGGTGCAAACATCTTCTGCATCACCCATAAATATTCGGCTTTGTTCCATAAATTAAATAGGAATATCATTAGAATAAGAAAATGAAAATCAAATCGGATTTAATTATATAACCTAAAGTAAAAGGAATAACCTAAAAGAATACAAATTTTATGAATCAGGCAATAGAGAAAACATATAAAGAAAAATTGAAAGGGGGGTGAAATTCCCCCCTTATTCCTGGTCGGAGTATGGAGACTCGAACTCCAGGCCTCTTGGTCCCGAACCAAGCGCGCTACCAGCTGCGCTATACCCCGAAAACCACATATATATTTTAGCAGTATTGTTTAATCTAATCAATATTAATTTTTGCTAAATTAAAAATTTTTTTATTTTAGCATACTTTTTAGTCAAATTTAATCCCAGTAATAAAAACACTCCCGGATTTTTTGTCCTGGAGTGTAAGTGCAACCGTTATTCAATTTAAAGAACACTTTCCAAGTTTTCATACTTATTATTTATTCCCTTTCTTGTCATCCCGATAAAAACCGGCAGCAGTCTGTGCATATTTCTTAAGTTTTTCATATACCAGATAGTTGATTGTACCCGGGGGATAAGTACCGTCTTTCCTCCTCTTCCCTGCTTTCATACCTGTAAGAATCTCAATACCTTCATCTATCGTCTTTACTGCATAGATGTGGAATTTCTTCTTTTTCACAGCCTCTACCACTTCATCGTTCAAAACCAGATTTTTTATATTCTGATAAGGTATTATAACTCCATGCTTTCCATTAAGGCCCCGGAATTTACACAACTCAAAAAACCCTTCAATCTTTTGGGTAGCACCGCCAATAGGCTGAATTTCCCCCTTTTGATTTACCGAACCGGTTACTGCAATATATTGCTTTATAGGTACCTCTGCCAGGCTCGACAGTACAGCATAGAGTTCTGCACTGGAAGCACTGTCACCATCCACACCGCCATACAACTGCTCAAAACACAGGCTGGCTGTAAGAGTCAACGGTATCTCCTGAGCAAATTTTTGTCCTATATATCCGCTTAATATAAGTACGCCTTTTGAATGGGATGTACCGCTCATTTCTACTTCTCGTTCAATATTTATAATGCCGCTTTCTCCCATAAAGGTATTGGCCGTAATTCTTGCCGGTTTTCCAAAGGAATAGTCTCCCGTATCGAGTATTGTCAAACCGTTTATCTGGCCTACAACTTCCCCTTCGGTATCCAGGATAATGGTACCATCCTTAAGGCTCTCAAGAATTTTTTGGTCATATTTGTTTGACCGGTATAACTTTTCTGATATGGCTTTTTTAATATGCCGTTCACTGACCAGGCTGCTTCCTTCAATTTCAGCCCATGCACTCGATTCACACAATATCTCCACTATGTCATTAAATCTTGTGCTTAGTTTTGTCTGATCCTCCACCAGTCTAGAACTGTATTCAACAACTTTAGCTACTCCCGTCCTGTCAAAATGAATGGTGCCTTCTCTTTTGCAGAAAGAGTTTATAAACTTTGCGAGCTTATATATATTTTCTTCGTTTCTCTCCATCTCGGCATCAAAATCGACTTTTACCTTGAAAAGTTTCTTAAAGTCTTCATCAAACTCGTATAAAGTCTGATAGAGGTATTCACTTCCCACCAAAATTACTTTTATATCAACAGGAATAGGTTCCGGTTTCAGTGTTGAAACAGCAACCAATCCCATTTGCTCCTTCATGTTTTCAATGGTAATTTCCTTTGTACGCAAAACTCTCTTTAATGCCTCCCAGGCTTGCACATTGCTCAGCACATCCTTGGCCTGAAGTATGAGATAACCGCCGTTGGCCTGGTGAAAAAGTCCCGGCTTTATCATGGTATAGTCGGTAGTCATTGTTCCAAATTCATTTTCGTACTCCAATTTACCCAGCAAATTAAAAAAGGTAGGATTATAATCAACTATTACCGGTGCGCCTTCCAGTTCGCTGTTATCTACTATAAGGTTCACTCTGTATTTATCGGTAGGCGAGCCTTCAGAACCCTTAAACCATGGAATTAATAACTGCTGTTGTTCATCGGTATAATCTTCTTCCCTGAAATCGTCCAAATTTTTAAGTATGTCTTCCTGCACATTCTCAAGAAAATCTACAACCCTTCTATAATCCTGATATTTCTCCTTAAGGTCATTTATGTGCATACCTACAGCAAATAAAGCAATTTTATTTTCCCACTCGGCTACTCTTTCTTCTGCTTCCTTTTCAATAGCTTTTATTTTTCTGATTATATCCATTGTTTCAAGCTGTATAATATTGGATTTTTCATTTATTTCATGTTTGAGCCTTTCATCCAATTGGTTATATTCCTCTTCCGATATAGTTTTGCCCTCTACAACAGGAAGAAAGTATATGCCTGCATTGGTGGTTTTCACCTTGAACCCGTGTTTTTCAGCATCTGCATTTAGTTTTTCCAAAAGCTCATTTCTTTTAGATTGGTATTCTTTTGCTATAGCAGCCTTTTCCTTCTCATAATCCTCGCTGTTAAAAGCTTTTGAAATCTCCATCTGCAAAATCTTTATAAAATTCTCCATATCCTCTTTAAAAATTCTACCCAAGCCGGCCGGTAAGTTAAGTGCAGAAGGTTGGTTGGGATTGTTGAAATTATATACATAACACCAGTCATCAGGTGTTTTGGCACTTTTGGCTATTTTCTTCGCATAATTTTGAGCATAGCTGGTCTTGCCTGTTCCCGTCGGCCCGCACATAAAAATGTTATATCCACGGGTTTTTATTTTTAAGCCAAACTGCAGAGCTTTCACCGCTCTTTCCTGGCCTATTATATCCTCTAACGCTTCAAGTTCTGAGGTATCATTGAATTTTAAAGACTCCGGGTCACATTCATTCCTGAGCATTTCATAAGACAAACTTTTTATTTGCGGCATTATGCTTCCCCCTTTGCACTATTATTAAGGAAATTCAAAAACTATGGCAGCAAGAGTTGCAACCGAAATGGCTAATTTCAATATGTTTTGAAGAAAAAAAAGAGCTTCTGAATGAAAAACACTATACCCATATATCGCAAAAACTCCCAATCAGTTTTTAGAACCTTTGTTTTTTTCTGCGAAGAATCAGGACCTATGTATAATCAGATCAAAAAGAACAAAAACAATAAAAAATAAACGCGCCAATAAAAATTTAAATCAAAAGTTTAACAGAAGATAATTTTGATATTATATTCTACTAAGAATAATGAAAATCCTCTTTTATTCTGTATATTTATGTAGTATTTTGGATATGGCTATTTACAAAAAGTTCTCTACGATTTCATTCATAAAAGAAGCAAAAAATTTGCACCGATAAACGAATATAATAAATTTCTTTATATGATGAACAAGGCAAAAATGTATTGTTGAATTAGGAAAGTAAAGCTTTTTATGAATTTTCTCTCCACATAATAATTGCATCTTCTTTATTGTCGGCATAATACTCTTTCCTGAATCCTTCAACTTGAAAACCGAATTTCGCATATAGGTTTTGAGCCGGAATATTGCTTTTTCTAACTTCCAAAGTCATTCTGGATATACTCTCTTCTTCAGCCATATCAATTAAGCTTTTCACCAGCATATATCCAACACCTATTCTTCTGTATTCAGGATGTACTGCCACATTGGTAATATGTCCTTCATCAAAAACTTTCCAAAAACCTGCATATCCTATCGCTTTTCCATTCACTTTTGCGACTATGTATCTGGCAAATTTATTGTTTGTTATCTCCTCAATAAAGGCTTCTCTGGACCATGGTATTGTAAAACTCAGTTTCTCAACCACCATAAGATCGTCAATATCTTCAAGAGTTAAACGGGAAATTTCAATATTATTAATGCCCATTAATTCTCACCTTTCCCGCACAGTTTCTTTTCCATCTCTCTTTCCGCCTGGGATTTTCTCAAATAGAAAGGTACCAATTCAAAACTGCTTGTTAATTTTCCTTCCTTTGCCATCATAATTGCGAGTTCAGCCACTGATGCACCTCTTTGAAGCCTGCTTCCCAAAGGTGCAAACTCACAGTTTTCTCCAAGTTCCGACATAAAGTACTCCTTATGCAAATCCACTGCATCACCTGTAAAAATCACTTTCTTATCATTCTGCCTTATTATCTGCACCAGTTCTGAAACCGGTATCCCCATGTATTCAGTGGTTCTCTCCAGTTTGCCGTCCTTTACTTCATAAAGCGCGGTAAAAACCTGGTTGTTCCTCGCATCCAAAATAGGGCAAATTACAAATTTACTTGTAACAATATTATATGCCAGTGCATCCAACGTTGGTACCCCTACAACTGGTTTATTGGCTGCATAAGCCATAGCCTTTGCAGTAGTAACTCCAATTCTCAATCCCGTAAAAGATCCAGGACCAATGGATGCTGCAAATACATCAATGTCCGCTGGCTTTAAGTCTAAATTTTTCATAATTTCATTAATCATACCCATCAGCTTTTGTGAATGAGTCTTTTTATTATTTATAGAGTATTCTCCCAGAAGCTTTTCATCGTCCATTACCGCAACAGCTGCGATTACTGTGGATGTATCAATAGCAAGTACTTTCATCTTCAATACCTCTCATAGCATGTAATCTATTCGGCAATTTAATGCGCATTATATTTTTAATCGGTTAATATAACCCTCGTATTTTTTCCCGATAAATTCTATATCTATTTCCCTTGCATCCAAACCCAATTCAGGATTTTTTCTAATCTTAACCCATATAAACTCATGGGGCAGAATATCCTTTATCAATTCCGCCCACTCAATTACAACCACACCATCACCATAAAGATATTCCTCAAAACCTATATCATACATCTCGTCAGGATCTGCAATTCTGTAGACATCAAAATGGTAAAGAGGTACCTCTGCACTATATTCATTTACTATAGTAAATGTGGGGCTTGTTATATAATCTTCTACTCCTAACGCAGAAGCAATACCTTTTGTAAGGGCAGTTTTACCGGTACCTAAATCTCCGCTTAAAAGTACCACATCACCTTTTTCCAAAATACTGCCCAATGCCTTACCGACTTGCACCGTCTCATCCTGGGAATAAGTTTTAATTTGCTTCATCATTCTTTCCTCTCATAAACAACTTGTCCGTTTATTATAGTTGTAACAACCCTTGTCCTAAATTCCAAAGGGTGTCCGTCCATTATTATAATATCCCCATCTTTACCTTTTTCAATACTGCCCACTCTTTCGTCAATCTCCGTCAACTCAGCGGCATTGATTGTAATTGCTTTGAGGGCCTCCTTTTCATCCATTCCTTCCCTTACCGCCAATGCAGCGCAAAGAGAAAGATACTGGATAGGAACACAGGGATGGTCTGTCATTATGGCAGTTTTTACTCCTGCCTTTGAAAGTATCCCCGGTGCTTTAACACTCATATTGCGAAGTTCCACCTTTGAACGATCGGTAAGCATAGGACCTACAATGGCCGATACTCCTTCCTCCAGCAAAATATCTTTAATAAGGTGTCCTTCAGTACAATGCTCTATTGTAATTCTTACATCGAACTCTTTAGCAATTCTTATAGCCGTTAGAATATCGTCAGCCCTATGAGCATGGGCCTTTATAGGAATTTCTTTCCTTAAAACCTTAAGCAAAGCTTCCATTTTTATATCATATTCCGGCTTGTCCGCATTTTCTTTATCTTTGTTATATTCATCCCAAAGCTGCATATATTCCTTAGCTTTCATAAGATTTTCCCTGAGAATGGCGGCTGTCGCCATACGGGTTGAAGGTGCCTGTTTTCTCTCGTTATATACTGTTTTGGGATTTTCACCGAAAGCCACCTTTATAGCAACCGGTTCCTTAATTATCATCTCTTCAATTCGCCTTCCGAAAGTCTTTAACGCAGCAAACTGCCCTCCTATAACATTGGCACTGCCAGGACCGGTTACAACAGTGGTAACTCCGTTTTCCAACGCTTCCCTAAAGCACCTGTCAAGGTGATATACACCGTCAATTGCACGCAAATGCGGTGTCACAGGGTCTGTCATTTCATTTCCGTCTTCTCCTTCAAACCCCACAGCATCTTCCCACATTCCTATATGGCAGTGGGAATCAATAAATCCGGGCAAAACATATTTGCCTTCTGCATCTATAATCTCAAGGTCTTTTTTACCCCTGAGACTCTTCTTGCCTTCTCCCACTTCAATTATCTTACCCTTATCTATCAGAACATATCCGTTGTCATAATCAATACCTGTCATGGTGAGTATTTTTCCATTTCTTATAAGCAGCATATATCCTCCAAAAAAACTTCATTTTTTAAACTTACTATATTTTATTATACTGCGCCGGTAATTACAATAGAAATCTCATCAAGCTCTGGAGTGGCTATAATTACCTGTTAACATTTCACTTAATTTATGCGAGAATTATGTAAACCACATTTCATCACAGACACTTTATATTTTTTAAGAAATCATATATATCGTTGGAAATAGCATTAACCCGATATTTATGAACCAAAACATTTGAAAAACGCATTATAAGTATTCTTAAATTTTCTGTTAAGGGAGGGAAAAAAGGAATATGAAAGGAAAGAAAAAAATTGTTTTTCTGACAATTGTCTTGGTAATTGCAATGCAAATTATTATTGCCAATGCAGTGGGATTTAGCATTGTTGACTTTATAAAACAAAAAACCGATTCAATTGCCTCTGAAACAACAAAAAATACTACTGGTTCACTTGAACAGGCAAAACAGGAAGCATTGTCCGAAACAGAACAGTATATTGATGAGTATATGAATGATATTAGAAATGCTTTAGAACAATATGCCAATTCCGAGACTAATGCTTCAAAAATCAAGATCAAAGAAAAGTCAAAACAGGTAAAGGATGCTCTTGATTCTGTAAAAGAAGGCGAAATACAAAAGGGGAAGACCAAAATAAAAATTAAAATTGATACCGATACAAATAGAATACTTTCTGAACTTGATCAGCAAATCTCAATTAAAATTCAGCAAAAATTTGGTAATTAGGGGATAAGTACTCCTTATATCATATGCTTCAAGCAAGATTCAAAAATCCTGCTTGAAGCTTTTTTATTTTGTGCTTTATGAAATTACCCATTTTCGGTCTTTTATCAGGTCAAAATATACTCCTTTCTCTTTAATAAAAATAAACTTCATTTATTACAAAAATTCAATTATGCCGCTTTATCTACTTTTCTCAGCCCTTCTGTCATAACAATCATAAAAATCAACGAAATAAAAAGAAAGTAGGGATATAAAGATATAGAAATGTTATCTGCTATAAGTCCAAATAATGGCGGCATCAAAGTAATACTTGTATATGCACAGGCCATTTGAACTCCAATCATAGCTTGGGACATTTTAGCACCAAACTTCTCAGGAGTTTGATGAATCAGACACGGAAATACAGGTGCACATCCTACACCAGTTGAAAACAAAGCAATTCTTAAAAACATATCGCCTAAAGGCAGTATCATCAACAGGAGAGAAACTGTAACAATTCCCTGCCCTATTTGTATCATTTTGGAACAGCTTATTTTTATCATAAGAAATCCCGAGATAAAACGTCCGAAGGTTATTCCCATATAAAACAGTGAAATCCACCTTGCTGCGACTTCAGGCGAAATTCCTCTGTTAAAAACCATAAAACTGCTTCCCCACAATCCACAGGTTGATTCTAAAGAGCAGTAAAAAAAGAAGGCAAGGAATGCAAACTTTGCTCCTTTTATTTTAAGCAATTCCCTAAATCCCAAATCACTGTTCTCTCCGTCATTCATATCCGATTGATTCTTCTCGACCTTTTTCCATATAGGTAATGACACAAACAAAATAACAACCAGAATGCATTGAATAAAGCCAATAGTTCTATATCCCGAACTCCAACTTCTTTTGTTAAGGCAATAGGACATAATTATCGGACCGATTGTAGCACCGATTCCCCAAAAACAGTGCAGCCAACTCATATGTTTTGCTTTATAATGAAGGGCTACAAAATTGTTTAAAGCTGCATCCACCGAACCAGCCCCTAAACCCAACGGTATAGAAAGCAGGCATAGAAAAATAAAATTTCTCGATACACTAAACCCCAGTAAGGCAATGGCGGTCATAAGTACACTTACCGCTGTTACTTTTCCGGTGCCAAACCTGCGTATCACTTTTACACTGAAGAAACTGGATATGATAGTTCCGCATGAAACCACTATTGAAATAATCCCAGCATAAGATACTGAAACCTGCAAATCCATATACATTGACGGCCAGGCAGACCCCAGCAAAGAATCGGGCAACCCTAAACTAATAAAAGAAGCATAAATAATCACCAATAAAATTGTCATCATGATATATATCTCCACTTTCCTGAAATATTTTTTCTTTTAGTATTTATCTTTTATCGAAACTTCAATATATTTATTTTGTTCTTCTTGTCTCTCTGACTGTTGAAATATTACATATCCTTCTTATCGCTTCGATAATGTCATTTTCGGTTATATCCTCTCGTCCATCACCAGAGGCAACCATTGCAGCTTCATTAAGAACTGTTTCTATCTGAGAACAACTTAATCCATCAAACTGGGCTGCCAATTTTTCAATCGACACACTCTGAGAAAGCTTCTTTTTCCTTGTATATATATTTATCAGCTCAATTCGAGTGTTGTAATCGGGATTAGGAACCGTATATTTTTTATCGAATCTTCCCGGACGCACTAATGCTTCATCAAGAGCTTTATAGTTATTGGTGGCGGCAATAACCATAACCCCCTCCTCACGGGTAAAACCGTCCATTTCATTTAACATTGCAGTAATAATCCTGTTGTTTTCCTTGTCAATTCCTGCTCCTGAAAAATAACGCTTCTCACCTATTCCGTCAAATTCATCTATAAATATTATACAAGGTTTGTTTGCACGGGCTTTTCTAAACAAAGCCTTAATTTTGGCAGGCCCTATAGACATAATTGCGCTCTGAAAATCTGTTGCCTTCGTTGCAATGAAATTGACCTTGGCTTCCCCTGCCAATGCCCTTGCAAACAACGTCTTTCCGTTTCCGGGACTTCCTTCCAGCATGATGCCGTTTATCGGACGTATCCCTTTTTCTGCATACTTCTGCGGATTCTTCAATATATCCACAGCCTGAAGCATTTCTCTCTTTAAATCCTCCATGCCTGCAACATCCGAAAATTTAGTTTTATTGTCACGAATAACTTTAAAGGTGTTTTTCCTGTAACTGATAAGTTTATATACACCGAATATTATAATCCCGAAAAAAATGACGTTAAAAATCATATCGGTAACTGTAACCAGAATTTCATCAATGTTTTCCTCCGAGCTTACCTCAACTCCATTTAGTAGTAAAAACTCCTTGAAAGAATCCAATTCCGGATTGTCGGTACTGTATTTTTCCTGCTCTCCTTTTAAATAGAATCTTACTCTGTCGCGCCCAATTTCCGCTGAAACCACATTGCCGTTCTTTACATGATTATAAAAATCAGCATAAGGCATAGGCACAGAATTATCCCTTTCAAAATAAAAAGCTATTCCTACAATAATAGCAAGTACAACTATACAAAAAATTGAGATATTTCTTTTATTTCTCATTCGTCCTTCACCCTTACCTAAAATTTATACCGAACTCAATTATAACAAAACGTCAAATACTATACAAAAAGAAATTTACTCCTGTTACATATTGACAAATATATCGGCAGGTGATATATTAAATATATCGGAACACGATAGGTCGAGAGGTGATATGTTTGGAAAGTAATTTACCCTTAACTGAAGCAATATTTTATATTTTGCTTGCTGTAAGAAAACCCAACCACGGATATGGAATCATTCAGGAAGTCACTGAAATTACCGGAGGTAGGGTAATACTCGGCCCCGGTACACTATACGGCGCTATAAATTCCTTACTTTCGAAAAAATGGATAAAGCTATACAGCGAAGATAAGACCTCTAGAAAAAAGAAGGAATATCTGATTACCGATGACGGTAAAGAAGTCTTTTATAAAGAGGTAAAGCGATTGGAAGAACTCATTCATAACTCAAAATTAATGGAGGAATCGGTATGAAAATATTCAGATTATATTATGATATGGACGAAGAAGTAAATTGGTTACACAAAATGTCATCAAACGGATGGGCCTTAAAAGATTTTTTCTTAGGTTTATATACATTTGTTCCGTGTGAACCCGGCGAGTATATATATCAAATCGATTTACTTGATGACCATGGAGACGAACAAGACTACCTTGAATTTTTGGAAGACAGCGGTGTTGAAGTAGTTGCTAGATGGTTCAGATGGGTTTATCTCAGAAAAAAAGCTGAAGACGGCCCTTTTGAAATGTATACCGATATAGATTCAAAAATTAATTATTACACTAAAGTAAAGAAATTTTTTCAAACAGCTTTGATACTAGAGATTATATGTTTACTAATAGAACTCGGTGCAGCGTTAACTACAAAAAGCCCGATATACTGGTTACTGGCAATACTAATTGGTATTATTGCTTTGGCTCTTCTGCGTATGGTTTGGAAATGTCAATGGAAAATAGAGCAGTTAAACCGCGAAAAATAAGGATTAAAATACATTTTAACAAAATAATTCAGGCAAAAAGCTTTATGAACATGCAACTATTAATTTAATATAAAAATCAGATTTTATTGACTTCTTTAATAAATATAATATAAAATTTCATTGTCTATCACATAAATATTCCATTTTCAAGGAGATATATGATGAAATATTTGCTGGATAAAGTAAAGAAGTTATATGTATGGGATTATTTCCCTTTTATAATTCTCGCGCTAGGAATGTTTCTTTTTCACTTCAGCATTGATTTAGGATGGGGAGATGACAGTTATTATATAACCATGCTGAACAAAAACAATTTAAATATTCTCCCCTTTATTGTAAACCGTTATTATAATTGGTCCTCAAGATTAATAATAGAATCATTTCTCATAATATTAGTTCATTTTGAGTGGCTATGGAGAATATTAGATACAGCTATAATGGTTTTAATCGCAGTAAGTATATCAAAGCTAATTCCAAGCTGTGATACCAGGCTAAAAAATTGGATAATTACAAGTTTTGTATTTATCTACCCAATCAACCATATGAATAGTGCAGGATGGATAGCAACAACAATGAATTATTCCTGGCCGCTTGCTTTCGGATTATTTTCCATGATACCAATAAAAAAAATACTTTTCGATGAAGAAATAAAAAATTTCGAGTATATATTTTATATATTAGCAATACTCTTTGCACTAAATCAGGAACAAATGTGTGCAATTATTTTTTCAGTATATCTAGTGTTTACAGTATATTTATTTTTTAAGAAAAAGCCAAATTTGTTTATGATTATCCAAAGTTTATTAAGCATTATCAGCATGATATTTATACTCACATGCCCTGGTAATTACGCCAGAAAAATTGCAGAGGTAGGAAAATGGTTTCCTGAATATCCCAATATATCATTTTTACAAAAAACTGAAATCGGATATTCATCTGCTTTATTCGAATTTATTATGACTCCAAATAAGATATTTACATTGTTTAGCGGATTATTATTGATATGTACTATAATTACCAAGAAAAAATCTTTACATAAAATAATAGCAGTTATACCATTGGCTTCTAACATAATATTTGGATATCCAAAGGGACTATTATTAGAATCATCTCCTATAATTGCTTATGTTAAATATTCAATAACTGAATACGGAACCGGCTTTAAAATATTTTCTATTGACACTTGGTTACCGGATTATATAATAACCTTAGTCTTAATATGTATTCTATTTTCATTATATATTATATTTGATAATAAAAAATATTCAATTCTATTAACTTTTATATTTTTACTTGGCTTCGCTTCACGCTTTATAATGGCTTTTTCTCCCACTATCTGGGCTTCTCGCGAAAGGACTTTCATATTTATGTATTTTTCAATTATAATTTGCAGCGTGATTTTATTTCAAGTAATTCTAGATTCAAAATCGAAAAAATTTATTGCATTTAGCACAGGTATCATTGGTTCTATTGCAACTTTTGAATATTTAAATTTAATCTTTTAACCAACATAATTATTTTCACATTTATAAATAATACTATCGATTGGAATATATATGACCGTAAAAAATGTCACAAAAAATTCCTGCAACCTCAACAGATTGCAGGAATAAAATTTTAAAGAATTATCTGTCAAATATTTTGGAAGCTTCCTTCATTGCTTCAATAATTGGCAGATGTTGCGGACATACACTTTCGCATTGTCCACAGCTTATGCATTGACTTGCTCTGCCGCTTCTGTCCATCAAATTATTATAGAAAAAGCGTGGTCTGGCGTCCTCGCCATACATCCGCATTGTGTTCAGTGCACTGATTATGTCAGGAATACTGATTTTCTCCGGACATCCGTCACAGCAATACCTGCATGAAGTACATTGAATGGTTGGCTGTTTTATGAGAGCCTTTGCCACTTCATCAAGAACTTGTTTTTCTTCATCCCTTAAAGGCTCAAAATTCTCAAACGTCTCCAAATTGTCTTTAACTTGCTCTTCGTTGGACATACCGCTTAATATTGTCATAATACCTTCAAGAGAACCAACAAACCGCAATGCCCAGGAAGCAACACTTTTATCCGGCCGATGTTTTTTCAGTATCGATTCAAGATCCGGTGTAATGTTTGCAAGCATGCCTCCCTTGACCGGTTCCATTACAATAATCGGCATATTATATTTTCTAAGTACTTCATACAGTTCTCCGGAACGAACAATGGGACTAATCCAGTCTGCATAATTCAATTGAATTTGCACAAATTCCACTTCCGGATGTTCAGAAAGAATCTTATCCAACAGTTTCGGCGATCCGTGAAAAGAAAATCCAAAGTGCTTTATTTGGCCCTTCTTTTTCTTTTCGATTCCCCATTCAAAACAATTATATTTGATATAGGTATCATAATTATTTCCTTCCTCTATACTGTGCAGCAGGTAGAAATCAAAATAGTCCACTCCTGCCCGTTCCAACTGTTCATTAAATATTCTGTCACAGTCCTCAGCCTTTTTCATCTCCCATGCCGGAAGCTTTGTGGCAAGATAAAAGGCATCTCGCGGATAACGTTTTACAACTGCTTCTCTAACCACCACTTCAGATTTTCCTCCATGGTAGACATAGGCTGTATCAAAATAGTTGAAGCCCTTTTTCATAAAATCGTCCACCATATTACATACCCGCTGGATGTCTACTTCGCCGTCTTTTTCCGGAAGACGCATCATTCCGAATCCCAATTTCGAAATCTTATCAAAATCAATACTCATTTTTTCCCTCCGTACTATAATTTTGACTTAAGTTTATATACAATGCTTATACTGTTAAATTCAATCCCCCAATATTATTGATACAATTAAGAATTTTTTCTGTAGCAATATTAAAGTCTTTTATTCTGCCATAATAAATGTTCTTCCCTCTTAGTAAGCTCTGTATCGCTAAACATTGCTGTACGTTCATCCCGTACTAATTACAAAGGAATAATTTGCTCTAAACCTTCAAGTATTTCTTTTCCTAAAAACAACAGATCCTCCTTTTATCCTATCCATTCTCTCATATTTAATTATACATGATTTCGAAATACCCTTCTTAGTACAATAAAAATTAATTAGTATTTTCACAAGGTAAATCTATTTATATACTTTTTCCTTCTAAATTTGCCTTCCTATAATGATTTTCTGCTTTGAATGCTAAAGCAAAATACAATACAATGAGTAATTGGAAAAACAACCATGAGAACCCTCTCATTATCGCAAAAGGTGTTTCAAATAAAAATGCTTTCCAAAAAGATATTCCAGTTCTATCCCATAACCCAGGTGTATAATACGATAATTTTGAATTAAGAAACACTTTAACATTAATAGCTTCATTCATTATCAATGCAATAAAAATCGGTAAATAAGATATTGCTGTCATTAGCCACATATTTGATAATCTTTTATATCAAACATCTTTTAAATAAATGTCCGAAAAAGTATAATCTTCACCACTCTCATTGACTGTTTTAAAGTATTGTGTTCCTGAATACTTATTACCAGATATATGTTCCCATCCACTATATATAATAAGTGCAATATAATCTTTGAAATTTCTATTATTCTTAAAAGTGCGAAAATCAATTTTTATAATATTATTACTGGGCTCAACCTTACGAAACTCATATTTAAAAGATTTTTTACTCAGCTCCCATCCTTGCTTTGCCATTTGATTTAACTATTTTTATCAACTTTCGCATATAGTTAATGTGCAGCGAACATTGAAAAATCAATAGATTTGGGCAATAAAAAAGTACAAGAACCCCCTTCTATGTGATATAATAGAAGTACCCAAACCCTATTAAATCGACAATTTGGAGGTTCTTGAACATGTCTATTGTATCACAGAAGGTTAAGGAAGAAAATAGATTTTCTTTGACAGTTGATAACTTTTTCAAAATGTTTTCTGTAGGCTATCTGTTAAAAAAGTCAAACGCATATAAAGATAAAGGTATTCCTTGTCTTACGGTATTCAAAGTACTGTTTGAACTTGTTTTTACAGGTAAAAATCTGTTTATGAACTATAAAGCAGAAAGCTTTGATATACCATTTGCAAGGGATGTGGCCTACAGATTCTTAAATTCCATACATATCAACTGGCAAAGATTTTGATAGTGTCTTGTCAAGTGGTGTAAATTGTTTTCTACTATGTTTCTTTAATTTCCGCTAATGTGGTTGTCAAGGGCCCAAACCGGGCTTTTCCTTGACAACCACATTCCGCCATGCTCTCTTTATTGTGCCGAGGGATGAGGGGAAGAAGCAAGTTACATTTACCTCATCCTCCGCAATTTTCCAGTGTAGCATGGCGGACACTGCCTAAGGCCATTTAAGTGTAGTAAAAATAGCCTCGGGATTCAGCTAAAAAAGCAAGCTAACTTTATTTGTGCAATAATGCCTCTGGGGCCAAACTATATGTCCCAATTGCAGGCTTTACCAACTTATTCATTGATTCTTTACTAAAGTACCTTCGACCAATTTGCCATTCCTCGTGCTGCTCTATTAATATTGATCCAACCAATCTTATTACTGATTCACGATTTGGAAATATACTTACCACGTCAGTTCTTCGCCGTATTTCCCTGTTTAGTCTTTCTAATGGATTCGTGGAATGTAGCTGTGCCCAATGTTCTCGCGGAAACTCCATATACTGCAACACATTCTCACATCCATTTTCCAAGACTTCCATTGCTTTCGGAAATCTTCCCTTTAACTGTTCTACAACTGTATATAATTGATTCTTAGCTGTTTTCTGGTCCGGTGCTGCAAATACTGTTCTTACTATTGCTGATACCATACCTTGCTGTTTCCGTGGCACCTGACTTAATACATTCCTCATAAAATGCACTCGACACCTTTGCCACGAACAACCTCCTAAAACTTCTGAAATCGCCTTTTTTAACCCTTCGTGAGAATCACTAATAACAAGTTGGACTCCATGTAATCCACGATTTACAAGTCGGCGTAAAAACTCTGTCCAGAATGGCCCGCTTTCTGTAAGTCCAACATCAAAACCCAAAATCTCACGTTCACCATTTTCATTAACACCTACTGCTACAACCAATGCCATGTTTTCTACATGTCCACCTTCCCGTACTTTTGGAAATGTTGCATCCAACCACAAATATGGATATTTAATTGTTAATTTACGGTTTACAAATTGAGTAACATATTCATCAAGTTCTTGGCTTATGCGTGATACTTTACTTTTATCAATACCTTCCATACCAAGTGCCTGAACTAATTCATCCACTTTTCGGGTGCTTATACCATGGACATATGCTTCCTGAACAACATTAACAAGTGCTTTTTCCCACATACGCCTAGGCTCTAGAAAACTTGGGAAATAGGTTCCCTCACGAAGTTTAGGTATTTTTAAATCAATGGTACCAAGACGGGTATTATATGGTCTGATTCTGACACCATTCCTTTGATTATTTCTTTCTTCTGTACGTTCATACTTATCTGCACCAATTTTTGCAGTCACTTCAGCTTCCATCAACTTATTTAGTATTAAAGCCATCAGATCTCTCATGAAATCTCCATCTTTTACATGTCCATAATACTTGAAAATTTCTTCGATTAGTGGCATTATATCTTTTGTAGCCATGATATGACCTCCTCTACTTTTGTTTGGCTAACATAGTAGAAAACCATATCGTGGCTTTATTTTCAAGGGACAATATTTTCCAGTAATTTTAAGTCATCAATTTTACACTACTACTTAAGACTATAACTTTTCTTTAATAGCAGTTACCCATGCTAAAAAATATGACTTAAACAATAAGTGAGGTTAAGAATATATGCTGAAAAGAATAATATTAATTGAATTAACAGAACATTCGAGAAAAAAATTGTATTATTTTTACTTAGTAACTGTTTTATTAGTATTCTTTATTTCTTTTGCTGTACTTAAAATTAATAATAAGCCTTTTGATTTTATTAATATTAGCACAAGTATTTTTCAAAATTTAACACAAATAGCCCTAATCTACAGTTCAAGTTTACTAAGCAGTTCAGTTTGTAAAGAGTATGAAAGAAGGACAATGAACTGGTACAAAGTAAGAAAAATAAAACCAACACAATTAATTCTAGGAAAGTTCATCTATTATCTTTTAGCAAGTACAATACCTGTATTGCTTTGTTATTTTATATGCGGTATAGTATTATTAAATATTTTTGAGACAGTAATAAGTATAAAAGAAATAATTTTAGTTTGTCTTGTTATATTATGTGTTTTTTCATTTGTTACAGCACTTCAGATTTTTATATCGTCTTTCTTTAAAACCTCAGGTGCCTCTATGATTGCTATTTTCATATCATGGTTGATATTATCAATAGTAAATACTGTTGTCCCATTCATTAAAGGTTTTGTTGCACCTTTTGATATGAATAGTATACAAAATAACTTTGTATCTAATATATTATTGGATGGCATTACTTTTTCAAATAATCACATAATGCAAATATTAGCAATATATTTATTACCTCTTATATATACAACATTGTTACTTTATTCAGCTAACTTTTTTGTCAAGAAAGCATTATGTAAATAATAAAAAGCATTAAACAGTTTCAAACTATATTAAGTTATTCAAGTCTACACCAAGTTTTACGCAAAAATTAGCTTGAACGTATTTGATAGTAACATCAAATATGTTCAAGCTAGCAGTATATAGTATCTTTTTTCTATTATTTTAACATACATAAATTTTATTTTTTATAAAGCTGTACACAATTAAGCTCGATTTTATTTTCATTTAATTGCCATTAACATTATTTTCACAAATTAATATTATATTCCATCCAAAAAAATAAAGTTTTTCCCTCGATACTACGGCTATCGGAAAAAGTGTAAAATACGTTGATGCTTGTAGCTTCTAGATATTATTTCGTTTAAAACAAAAGACACTTCCTGCAAATCTCTTTACAGAAAAGTGTCCTCACCTACACAAATATTAAAAAAGTAACTGCTGCATAAAAAACTATCCTTTCAAAAGTGCATTGGCTATTAACTTGTCAAACTTCCTAATATCCACTCCCTTTTGTAAATTTATCTTGATATGTCCCGCTCTGGTCCACAATTCAACCTCAGCATTAAAATCTAAAAAGCGCCCTGCATTTTCGGTAGACCACATAACAATCGACGAGTATGGCAAAGAATATATTTCCACTTTCTTACCAGTAAGCCCCTGTGCATCCCTTACGATCAGTCTCCTGTCGGTAAAAATTGCACTGTCTCGAAAAGTTTTATAAGCCGCAACAGCCACCTCACCATCTACTAGCAGCTCACTAACATCATCCGGAATGGGGCATTCGGATAATAGGGTCCATGTTAAGATGTTGCTCATGTCAGACATTTTTTTATCCTCCAATTTTATGGTAAAATTATACTGTTTTATATACTTCTATAATACATCGGTTTATTTAACTTTTCCATATATTTCTTTAAAAACTAAGCTACCTATTACTGTATATAGATTCTTTTATTTTTTATATAACCAAATTCATAATAAAAATATCATATATTGCGCAAACAATTTTCTTCATAAAAGATTTTAATATTTATAAAATTTTTTCAGCTTTAATTTGAAAAAAGCGAAGAAATAAAACTGACGCAACTTAAGTGTTATACATATTACCGGTGTGAGGAAACTTGTCTAAGAAAATTCTGTTTGCAGTATGAATTTTTTCAAAATACTCCCGATATGAATCGCTTAATATTCTTAAATTTTCAATAAATATATTATAATATCCGCTTTCTTTTTGAAACTTTAACAGTAATTGCTTCATTCTATATGCCGGTGAATTTTTATATTCATCGGTATTTATATATTCAAGATATTTTTCAATAACTTCTTTATTTTCTTCTATATACTTGTCTGCATTAATTACTGAATCTACTATAGATAGATTCATTCTCTCCATATTTTCTTTTTCAAAGTCTTCAAAACCTTTCTCTAAAAAATCTTCCAGTTCTTTAGGAAACTCAGTTTCTTGAATCTTATCCAAATAATCAACGATTTTATTATATGCCCTTTCTTTTTCCTCTGTGTCAATCTTTCCATTCAGAAACTGCCCAAAGTGTGCACACAAATACATCCCATACGCTCCGGGAAATACCTGAAGCAGTTTTTCTTTAATTGTGAAATGTTTCTCAATGTCTCCATCAATATATTTAATTGCCTGTTCAATGTCATAATCCTTTATTAATTGCTCCATGCACTTTTTCTTAGCCATTGCTTTTTCAATTTCCAAATCCATCTTGTATTTAATTTTTGCCAAAGCAGCAGATTTATCTGCACTTGCAAGGATATCTTTAATTTCAGCAATACCAATGCCTAACTTCCTTAAAACTCCAATTTCTTTCAACACTAAAATATCTTTATCACTATAGTTTCGATAGCCGTTTTCATCAATCCTCGGACAAATCAATCCATGCCGCTCATAATATTCAACTGCTTTTTTAGTCAGTTTACACTCTCTGCAAACATCTTTTATAAACATATTTATCACCCTATATTTATCATAGGCTAACCCCTAAGGTGACAGTCAATACCTTTTTCGTATAATTTTTAAAGCGTATGAAATTAGTTAATTGATATTTCTCCGAGCTTGCTTATTTCCTTGATGTCTCGGCAAAATTAAAATCGATTCAAATCACCTACTTTTAATATCGTTATTAAGTTTTTCACTATATATTAAAATTAGAAATAAAGCATCTCTTTGTCCCTATTTAAGCAAAATTTCATAAAACTCCATTTATTATACTATCTTTTCTTTTTAGACATTTCTTTTAAAAATTCTCTATACTCTTGTACATTTAATTCCTTTTCTTTTTTGTAACTTTCAGGCAAAAAAATTCGATCGCGGGATTAACTACTCTTATTAATATTTTCAATTCCAAAAAGGAACATGCAAAATACAGAACACCTATTAATAATATTCTTAATATCAAAATATCAATTATTTTGATAACAAAAATTATACTAATTGTATAAATGACTACAAACACAGCAAAATTACCTATAGCGAAAAAAATAGTATAGTTGAAGCTTTTTTTACCCATGAATATACTCCTTAAATATTCTCCATGAATATTTCTTGGTTTTCATGCAACAGCTGCGTTTGAATAAGTACATTTGTCGGTACATTTTAATTTATATATACTCTAGTCTAGCTTTCAAATCCTTCTTTAAATACCTATTTTTCAATTTATTAACCATTTTTCAGCTATTTAAACACAAAAAAACCGCCAAAGGTATTTAAACCAATGACGGTTTTGTAAACTCGTAAACAAACTTTGTAAGTTTGAACAAACTCGAGTGTACAGAAACACAAAAACTTTATCTCTTTGAAAACTGCGGCGCTCTTCTTGCTTTCTTGAGACCGTATTTCTTTCTTTCCTTCATTCTTGGGTCTCTTGTAAGGAAGCCAGCTTTCTTCAATACCGGCTTTAACTCTTCATCAGCTTTTACAAGAGCTCTTGCAATACCGTGTCTTATTGCACCTGCTTGACCGGTGAAACCTCCACCTATAACTTTGCAGATTACATCAAACTTGTTAACTGTATCAGTAAGTACTAATGGTTGCTTAACAATAACTTTCAAAGTTTCCAAACCGAAATAATTGTCAAGATCTCTATCATTTATAATAACTTTTCCTTCACCAGGAACAAGTCTAACTCTTGCAACTGATTTCTTTCTTCTTCCAGTTCCGTAATACTGTACCTTTGACATAAAATCCTACTCATCCCTTCCTAGTTATTATATTTCAAGTTTTTCAGGCTTTTGAGCTGCGTGCTCGTGCTCAGGCCCTCTGTATACTCTCAATTTTCTAAACATTGCTCTTCCGAGACTATTCTTTGGAAGCATACGTTTAACAGCTATTTCAACAGCTCTTTCAGGTTTTTCCTGTAAAAACGCTCTGTATTTTATTTCTTTCAAACCGCCAGGATGAAGTGAGTGATGTCTGTATAATTTCTGATCCAATTTCTTTCCTGTGAGAACAACCTTTTCTGCATTCACTACTATTACATGGTCACCTGTATCAACATGTGGTGTAAATTCAGGTTTATGCTTTCCTCTCAATATTTTTGCAACTTCGCTAGCCAATCTTCCAAGTGGTTTGCCTTCAGCGTCAACAACATACCACTTTCTTTCAACTTCATGGGCTTTCGCCATAAAAGTTTTCATTTCAAACTCGAACCTCCTTAAACAATCGTAAAAAGTATTTATAGAAATCAATCTTCAGTTCAATTATTCGTGAACCAAATTTTCGACACTTAATCATTTTAATACAGACCCTGGCAAGTGTCAAGTATATTTTATCGTTTTTTTAATTTATCTTTTGTTTCCTTTGCTTTTTTACCCATTTTTACTTCATACTCTTGTATAATCGTTCGCCATTTCATTTTTTATTAGGTTGTGCAAAGCGCCTTAAAAATATCCTTTTTGGATTTTTTCCATAAAAACAAATTAATATAATCCTTTCATTATAAGGAATTGTATTATAAATCAATTTCAATCCTAATTTTCAATAATAAACCTCAACAAGATACAAACCTTGAGGCGGTGCTGTCCTTCCGGCTCTTCTTCTGTCTAAACTTTCAATTATATCGGGAATATCCTCAGCCTCTATTCTTCCCATTCCGACATCAACTATTGTACCCACCATGATTCTTACCATGTTATATAAAAAGCCATCGCCCGATACTTCAAAACAAATCAAATCTTCCTTACTGGTAAGGCTTACATCAAAAATGGTCCTTACTGATGTTTTTGAACTGCTTCCCGTTGCCCTAAAAGCCGAAAAATCATGAGTACCTTTAAAAAACTCAATTGCTCTGTTCATTTTCTCCAAATCCAAACGATGTGATATGTGATAGGCCCTGTTTCGATATATTGCCGACGGAAAGCTGTTATTATAGATTAAATATCTATATTTTTTCCCTTTTGAACAATATCTGGCATGGAAATCCATGCTTACCTCTTCCGATTTTTTTATAACAATATCATCAGGAAGCATTCTGTTTAAAGCATATGAAAACCTCTCTGGAGGAATATTGGAATTAGTAAAAAAGTTTGCAACCTGCCCATAAGCATGAACTCCTTGATCCGTCCTGCTTGAACCGGTTATAGCTATTTTTTCTCCCGTTAATCCATGTATCGCCTTTTCTATTGTCCCCTGAACCGTTTTTGCATTTGACTGGGCCTGCCAGCCATGATAATTGGTACCATCATATTCAATTGTAAGCTTCACATTTTTCATTTCTTTTATCACCTGTGCACTCTTTCTATTACCCTTCCTAATGTATTTTTTATCTTAGTTTCCTTTTCAGCAAGTTATACTTTAAAACTTCCGTATAATTTTAAAGGACACAGTTCCATGTGCCCTTAATAGTTTATCTTATAATATTCAGTCCTTTTTATCCTATCCCAGCATAGCTGCACCGATTATTCCGGCATCATTACCCATTTGAGCTGTCTTTATTTGTGTCTGCGGTATTTCTTCCCTGCTGAAGACCCCGGCATAAACCAATTCTCTCAGTGGCTTAAGCAGATATTCACCTTCTTTGCAAACTCCGCCGCCAATTACTACTACTTCCGGCATAAATATATTTATAACATTTATCAGTCCCTCAGCTATATATTTTATATATTGTTTAACAACCCTATTACCTACTTCATCCCCTTGCTTTGCTGCATCAAAAGGCGTTTTGGCATTTATTTTGCTTAAATCTCCATCAACCAGCTGGTTGATTATCGAATCGGGATTTTCCTGTGCAGCTTTTGTCGTTTGCCTTATTAAAGCAGTAGCAGAGGCATAGGTCTCCCAACAGCCTTTCCTGCCACAGGTACACTGTACCCCATCACAGTGTATAACCATATGGCCTATTTCCGCACCAGCATAGTTAAATCCACTGTAAATTTTACCGTCAATAATTATTCCTCCGCCTATACCTGTTCCCAAAGTAATGGTAACCGAATGTTTCGCACCTTTTGCACTCCCTGCAACGCTTTCAGCCAAAGCTGCACAATTTGCATCGTTATCAAGATATACAGGCAGATTAATGTACTTCTGCATTTCTGCTTTTATAGGAACGTTTCTGAAATTCAGGTTACCGCTAAAAATTAGAATTCCTTCTTTACAGTTCGGAGTACCGGGGCTTCCTATCCCTATTTTTTGTACCTCATCTATTTTTACATTTGCACCTTTGATCACGTTATAAGAAAGCTCTGCCATATCTTTTATTATTTCCGTATAAGGCCTCTGCGCATTAGTCGGTACGCTTTCCTTATACAATATTTTCCCATCCTGATCAACCAATCCTGCTGCTATATTTGTTCCCCCAAGATCAATACCCACAGAATACATGATTATCCTCCCCACTCTTTATTAATGATCGACTTAAACTTTTACAACCCAATTTTTAAAATGAATTAAAATAGCATGTATAAACAATTATACAAGTAATTCAAAGCATTGTACATATATTATATAATATATTGCTAAAACAGCAAAATCAGTATTTCAAAAATTATTACCACCAGACTTGCAATAGCATCTATTCCTGACAAATGCAACTCGTTCATTCTTGTTCTTCCTATTCCTCCCCTGTAACATCTGGCATTCATTGCATCAGCCAGCTCATCTGCCCTTCTGAAGGCACTTACAAACAATGGTACCAGTATTGGGATAAAACTTTTTGCCCTCTTTACAATGTTCCCCGAATCAAAATCCGCTCCTCTTGATATCTGAGCTTTCATTATTTTATCGGTCTCTTCCAGCAATGTGGGAATAAATCTGAGAGCAATAGTCATCATCATAGCAAACTCGTGTACCGGAACTTTAACATGTTTCAGAGGTTCAAACAATCTCTCAATTCCGTCCGTCAAAGCTATGGGAGTTGTTGTCAAAGTAAGCAGAGATGTACCGATAACCAGCAGCGAGAGCCTGATTGCCATTTTTACCGCCAAATGAATTCCCTCAAAGGTTATCCTTATATATTTGAAACTCAATACTTCTGTACCGGGTGTAAAAAAAATATTCACTATAGCAGCAAACACAACAATAAACAATATAGGCTTTAAACCTTTTAAAGTATACCTTACAGGTACTTTGGATACAGCAACAGCTGCAAAAACCAATATCGCAAACAGTGAAAATGAAATATAAGAGTCTATTATCAACAGTGTCACCATAAGTATCGCTGTCAATACAATTTTAACTCTAGGATCCATTCTATGTATAATTGATTCGCCAGGAAAGTATTGGCCTAATGTTATATCTTTAATCATTTACTCCACCCTAATGCCGCTTGTGTTATATTATAAATCTTGTATAATGCTTCATAAATCTATTCTGACTGTCTTAATTATTTTGTTTTATATTCCGCTTTGTAAGAAATTTAATTATTTCTTCTTTGGCATCGGCAATTGTAAAAATATCATCACTGATTTCAGGCACATATCTTTTGAGCCTTCTCATCAAATAAGTGATTTGAGGAACCGACAATCCGATTTGTTCAAGTCTTTCATGCTGCTTAAAGACCTGTTCAATTGTTCCGTCCATCTCTATGTTTCCACTGTTCATAACAATTATTCTTTTTGCTATCCTTGCAATATCCTCCATGCTATGAGAAACTAAAATCACAGTAATATTAAGCTGTTTGTGAAGATTCAAAATCAGTTCATATACAGCATCTCTCCCCCTTGGGTCAAGTCCTGCAGTCGGTTCATCCAATACGAGTATTCTCGGTTCCAAAACCAAAACTCCGGCAATGGCAACTCGTCTCTTCTGCCCGCCCGAAAGCTCAAAAGGGGATTTTGATAAAATTTCCTCTGAGAGTTCAACCATTTTTAAAGCTTTTTTTACTTTTACCTCTATTTCATCCTCTTTAAGTCCTCTTTTTTCAAGCCCAAAAGCTATATCTTTGAAAACCGTTTCCTCAAACAGTTGATGTTCAGGATACTGAAATACAATACCCACCTGATTTCTAAGTTCTTTTGCTTTTTTTTCCGATATATCAATACCATCGATATATATCTTGCCGGATGTGGGTTTTAATATTCCATTCATATGCTGAACCAGTGTTGACTTTCCGGATCCGGTATGCCCAATAATACCCAGAAGTTCACCGTCATTAATGACTAAGTTTATATTATCCAATGCTTTTTTCTCAAAGGGTGTTCCCTTCATATATACATACGAAAGGTT
Organism: Acetivibrio clariflavus DSM 19732; assembly: GCF_000237085.1. GTDB lineage: Bacteria > Bacillota > Clostridia > Acetivibrionales > Acetivibrionaceae > Acetivibrio > Acetivibrio clariflavus. The sequence continues at coordinate 4,484,063 of NC_016627.1, forward strand.
CTCTATTTTAATTGTCATTTTGCCTCCAACCGAATATACCTTTTACAATTGCCATCAATCCGCTATAATACTCAACAAAATACAGCAATATTTCGCATATCATATTATTTATACACTTTTTATCCCATTACTTCAAGCCTGTAATTTTATTAACTTAAAAATAATACTATGATATGCTATAATTAATAGCATACTTTCAAACAATAAAACAAACAATACTGGTATTATGGAAATATAATTTTTTCGTATTTGGAGGGAAATGTAATGGAACATTACTATTCACAAAAGCCAAGTGTCGCTCACAATGAAAATAAAATACATTTTAAGGTTAAGGATTTTCAACTGGAATTTATAACTGATGCAGGTGTCTTTTCCAAAAAAAGAGTTGATTTTGGGAGTAATCTCCTTATCAATTCAGTACCGCAAACTTCCGGCAAAATTCTTGATTTAGGTTGCGGTTACGGTGTGATTGGAATTTCACTGTCACTTCTTAATCCTTCTTCCGAAGTAACGATGGTTGATATAAACGAAAGAGCTGTAGAACTGGCAAATAGAAATATTGAACTTAATAACATTAAAAATGCCCAGGCAATTCAAAGCGACGGTTTTGAAAAGGTTTCCGGCAATTTCGATGTAATAGTCAGCAATCCTCCCATAAGAGCCGGAAAAAAAGTAATTTATCCACTTTTTGAACAAAGTATAGACTATCTCAATGCCAACGGATCAATATACCTTGTTATTCAAAAGAAGCAAGGCGCCAAATCGGCTTTAGAAAAACTTGAATCCATATACGGCAATTGTGAAGTAATAATTAAAGATGCCGGTTACTGGATATTAAAAAGCACCAAAACTGTATAATCATCGGCTTCTATTGCCGAAAAGTCCGATTATTTTGACTTAATTAGGCAACACAATAACCATGTTTGCCAACAATTCTACATGTTTTAAGTATATTTTTCGCAAATAAATCAGTTTGAAAGTTAATTTTTTAAAGCAATAAGTCTTTAAGTACCTCTACTGCCTCTTCTACATCTATAACTTCAAGCGGAACTTTAAAACCTTCCCTTTTTAATTCATATAATAGTTCTGTCACTTGCGGAACATCTAGCCCTAATTTTTTAACTCCTTCCACATCGGCAAAAATTTCGTGGGGTGAACCGTCTTTGATAATTTGCCCGTCGTCAATAATAACCACTCTGTCGGCATATACCGCCTCGTTCATATGATGCGTTATATGTATGATTGTTATATTCTCCTCCGAATTTAACTTCTTTAAAACTTCCAAAACTTCTTTTCGACCTATGGGATCAAGCATGGATGTTGCTTCGTCCAATATTATACACTGCGGATTCATGGCTAGAATTCCTGCTATTGCTATTCTCTGTTTTTGACCTCCGGATAGATTATGAGGTGCTGATTTCCTGTATTCAAGCATTCCCACTGCCTTTAGTGAATCTTCCACTCGAGCTTTTATTTCATTTGATGGAATACCCAGATTTTCAGGTCCAAAGGCTACATCTTCTTCAACAGAAGTTGCAATTATCTGATTGTCGGGGTTTTGGAACACCATGCCCACGCACTGCCTTATATCCCACAGATGGCCATCATCTGAAGTTTTTATACCATTTATATAAACAGTACCTTTTGTTGGCAAAATCAAGGCATTCATCAAACGGGCAAAAGTTGACTTTCCGGAACCATTCCTGCCAATTACCGCCACAAACTGCCCTTGCTCAATCTCTAAATTGAAATTAGAAACAGCAGGTTTTAATTCTGCTTCTGTACTACTTTTGTACTTATATTCCACATTGTCAAATTTAATTATTTTTGTTGTCATATTTACCCCTATATTTTCTGCCTCTCCATTTTGAAATTTGTTTCTTATAAACTGCCTGCTTTTACTTTTAATCTTGTTATGCTAAATTGAATATAAAAAGGATTAGAATGGATAACAAGCCCACCTAATCCTTATTATTTCATATTACACAAGCTCTAATATTACCATTTCAGCTCCGTCACCTTTTCTTGGTCCCAACTTGTAGATCCTTGTATATCCACCGTTCTTTTCTTTGTACTTAGGAGCTATTTCATCAAAAAGCTTATTTGCCAGGTTAATTGTTTTTCCTTCGCTATCCTTGATTCTGTATAGCCAATTCATAGCTTTCCTTCTTGCACTCAATCTTGATGGATTGTCTACACGAACCATGTCGGTCTTAATTTCTCTTTCAACAACGTAGTATGTTTTTCCGTTCTTGGATGTAACTTTATTTGTAATTTTATTACCCTTTGAATCAAGTTTTGGCGCACTAACTTTAACCTGTTTTGATGTAAAGTTGTCACATTCTTTAACTGCTAAAGCAATAAGCTTTTCTGCAATATTTTTAACTTCCTTGGCTCTTGCCTCAGTAGTTTCGATTTTACCTTTCTCAAATAGGGCTGACACTAAACTTTTAAGCATTGCTTTTCTTTGGTCGGTAGGCCGCCCTAATTTTCTTTGCGCTGGCATTCTTTTACCTCCTTCTCACCAAACCTCTATTCGACTTTTTGTTGATTAGTCTTCACTTGGAGCTAATGACAAACCTAATGCCTTAAGCTTGTTATAAACTTCTTCCAAGGACTTTTTACCAAGGTTTCTAACCTTCATCATATCTTCCTCGGTTCTGTTTGTAAGGTCTTCAACAGTATTTATTCCTGCTCTCTTCAAGCAGTTATATGACCTTACCGATAAATCAAGTTCTTCGATTGTCATTTCAAGAACTTTCTCTTTCTTGGTCTCTTCTTTTTCTACCATGATTTCTGCATTCTTTGCATTATCTGACAAATCAATAAACAGATTCAAATGCTCGCTCATTATTTTTGCACCAAGACTAATTGCTTCATCAGGCTTAATGCTTCCGTTTGTCCATACTTCTAAAGTTAGCTTGTCGTAATCAGTAACTTGTCCGACACGTGTATTTTCAACAGTATAATTCACTTTAGTAACCGGAGTATATATTGAATCAACAGGTATAATACCTATTGGCTGTCCCGGATGTTTATTTTTTTCTGCTGAAACATAACCGCGTCCTCTGTTTACTGTCAATTCCATGTAAAGCCTATGATCTCCGCTCAGTGTTGCTATTTTATGCTCCGGATTAAGGATCTCAACATCTGCATCAGTTTTAATATCACCGGCAGTTACTTCACCTTCTCCGTCAGCATCAATATACATAACCTTAGGCCCGTCTCCATGAAGCTTCAAAGATAGACCTTTTATATTAAGAATAATTTCTGTTACATCTTCAACTACTCCAGGTATCGTCGAAAACTCGTGCAACACACCATCAATCTTTATTGATGTTACAGCAGCACCGGGCAAAGATGAAAGCAATATTCTTCTCAATGCATTACCTAGAGTTATGCCATATCCTCGTTCCAAAGGTTCAACTACAAATTTGCCGTAAGTGTTATCCTCGCTAGAAATCACACATTCTATTTTAGGCTTTTCAATCTCTATCATCAAAAACCCTCCTTTTTACAACAAATTTATTTTTTTGAGGGCAACCGATTCAATATTCTTTATCTCTAATCGTAGCACATACTGAACTTCCATCTACATTGAGAATCCTCAGTTGCTGTACCAAGCAATCTCACTGATATCACAACATAGAAATAATGAAACAATAACAATTACGCTCCATTTATTTCTATCTATATCTTTATTACTTGGAGTATAACTCAACAATAAGGTTTTCTTTTAACGGTAAGTCAATATCTTCTCTCGATGGAAGAGCAACAATCTTGCCAGTAAGGTTATCAGCGTCGAACTCAAGCCACTTTGGAATAACCTTTCCTGATGTGTTTTCCAAAATTGATTTTATCTTCGGTGAAGATTTGCTTTTCTCAGCAACAGTGATTTTATCGCCCAATTTAGTTATATATGATGGTATATCAACCCTACTGCCATTTACCATAAAATGACCGTGTCTAACCAATTGTCTTGCCTCCGGTCTTGATGTAGCAAGACCCAATCTATAAATTACATTATCCAGCCTTAATTCCAATAATTGAAGCAGGTTCACTCCTGTAACTCCCTTCTTTCTAACAGCCATTTCAAAATATTTTCTAAACTGGCTTTCAAGCACTCCATAATATCTTCTTGCTTTTTGTTTCTCACGAAGCTGGATACCATATTCTGATAATTTCTTTCTGTTTTGGCCATGTTGTCCTGGAGCATAGCCTCTTCTAGCAACCGCACATTTATTTGTATAGCATCTTTCCCCTTTGAGGAAAAGTTTTTCACCTTCCCTACGGCAAAGTCTGCAAGATGCTCCGGTATATCTTGCCATTTAATTTTACACCTCCAATGAGTATTAATTACATTAACAACACTTCTATTATATATTATTGGGATACCATTATATTATTAAACTCTTCTTCTCTTAGGCGGTCTACAACCATTGTGAGGAATTGGAGTAACATCTTTTATAAGACTTACTTCAAGACCTGCAGCTTGCAGAGCTCTTATAGCAGCTTCTCTACCTGATCCCGGGCCTTTAACATAAACTTCAACAGTTTTCAGTCCATGTTCCATAGCTGCTTTTGCTGCTGTTTCGGCAGCCATTTGTGCTGCAAAAGGTGTGCTCTTTTTCGAACCCCTAAAACCAAGACTTCCTGCACTTGACCAAGCAATTGCATTTCCTGATACATCGGTCAATGTAACTATTGTATTATTAAATGTGGAGCGTATGTGTGCTGCACCACGTTCAATATTTTTACGTTCTCTTCTTTTTCTAGTGGGTCTCTTGCCACCTGCTGTTTTAGTTGCCATTAAATCGCTAACCTCCTTTAACTATTTCTTTCTTTGTACTCCAACAGTTTTCTTTGGACCTTTTCTTGTTCTAGCATTTGTTTTAGTCCTCTGTCCTCTTACAGGCAGACCCATTCTGTGTCTTCTACCTCTATAGCAGCCAATTTCCATCAACCTTTTGATGTTAAGAGAAACTTCTCTTCTTAAGTCACCTTCAACTTTATATTCCTTGTCAATAATCTCTCTGAGTTTATTTATCTCATCGTCTGTCAAATCTTTTACTCTTGTGTCAGGGTTAATACCTGTTTTTGACAATATCTGGTTTGACAGTGACCTGCCTATTCCATAGATATAAGTCAATCCAATTTCTACCCTTTTCTCTCTGGGTAAATCGACTCCGGCAATACGCGCCATCTTTTTTTACACCTCCGTAAGATTCAGTAGTAATTAGCTATACTTAATAATTTTAAAATTAATTAATTTATAAAATAAACAATCCAGGACACAATATAAATCTCCTCACTTGAAGAAGACTTATATTGCGCAGCCGCATCCTGTATGTTATTTTTTACTGTACTGATGACAGTTGACAAAAGACAGTCTTTTGAATGTCAATATACTATTGGAATTAATATCTCAAAAATTCCTATATATATTTAACGATAAGTACTGTCCATTGTCAACTGTCATCTCTATAAGTTAACCTTGTCTTTGTTTGTGCTTAGGATTTTGACAAATTACCATTACTCTGCCTTTTCTTCTGATTATTTTACATTTCTCACAAATAACTTTAACCGATGGTTTTACCTTCATCTTAAATCCTCCTTAAATCTTTCTCTCGAGAACTTTCTTCTCTGATTTAATTTCAATATCTAGAAATATTGTATTTCTAAAATTAATAAGCTTTGGACAAGTTTTTGTTCTCACTTGCATTCTTACTTTGCTCTCCAAGTTATTCTTCCACGGGTCAAATCATAAGGAGATAATTCAAGTGTAACCCTATCTCCCGGTAAAATCCTGATAAAATTCATTCTAAGCTTTCCTGAGATATGGGCCAGAATTCTATGTCCATTATCAAGCTCCACTTCAAACATTGCATTTGGCAATGCCTCTACAACCTTGCCTTCAACTTCAATAACATCTTCCTTTGACAAGACTCAACTCCCTCCTTACCTGCTTTAAACCCATTTATAATATATATAATGTTTTTTCGATTTGCCAACTTTCTATAGGTATAAAATTTCATCATTTCATTAGTATTTTAAATCAAATGATTTAATATGGATTTATAAATCTCCTGTCACTTCCAAGGCTTTTCGTATCTCAGCGTTTGAAACTCTGGCTTTGTTCTCCAGCTTTTCCTTTAACGGAAGAATGATTTCTCCCGTAACCTGTAAATGCTTCATCTTTTTCAGCTTTGGATTTTCAATTCTCCTAAGATCTCCATCGGATATCTTTACATACAAATCGTCAACCATTTCAACTACAATAAATTTTTTCCCTTTATCCCTACCTGCTTTTGAATACACCACCTGACCAAGGGTTAAATCCATTTTTTTCACCTCTGTTTACTGCCTGCATCCTTAGTCCAACATTGTCAATATAATCGGTTCATTCTCTGTAATAGCTATTGTATTTTCATAGTGAGCTGAGAGCTTACCGTCAGCAGTCACAACTGTCCACTTATTAGGAAGAAGTTTAACTTTGTAAGTCCCTTCATTAACCATAGGTTCTACGGCTAGTGTCATGCCTCGCTGTAATCTAGGTCCTCTTTCTCTGCTGCGATAATTCGGTATTGGAGGCTCTTCATGCATTTCCCTGCCAATACCGTGTCCTACATAATCCCTGACAACTGAATACCCAAAGGAAACTACATAGCTCTCAATGGCAGAAGAAATATCGATTATTCTGTTACCCTCCACCGCATTTTTTATTCCCTCAAAGAAGCTTTGTTTTGTAGCTTCAATAAGCCTTTGAGCTTCCGGTGATATTTTTCCGACAGCAAAGGTTCTTGCAGCATCACCATGAAATCCGTTCAAATAAGCGCCAATATCAATACTTATAATATCTCCATCTTTTAACTCCCTTAAACCAGGAATACCGTGTACCACTTCATTATTTATTGAAGCACATATGCTTGATGGATAATCTATTCCGTCGGGATATGGGCATTTATAACCTTTAAATGATGGAATAGCACCATGTTTTCTTATAACTTCCTCTGCAATTCTGTCAAGTTCTGCTGTTGTTACTCCAGGCATAATAGCCTCTTCAACTTTCTTATGAGCAAGAGCTACAACTTCTCCCGCTCTCCTCATAAGGTCCAATTCACTTTTCGATTTTACCGATATCATTTAAATTCCACCTAAAGCTTTTTTTACAGCGCTTGTAGTATCATCGATACTTTTTTGCCCTTGAACAGTGACAAGTTTTTTGTCTTTTTTATAATATTCAATAAGTGGTTCAGTCTGTTTATGGTAAGTATGAAGTCTTTGAATAACTGTTTCTTCCTTATCGTCTTCCCTTTGAACAACTTTTTCTCCACAAGCTTTGCATGTATCTCCTTCCGCTGGTGGATTAAACTCAATATGATAGCTCATGCCGCATTTTGTACATACTCTTCGGCCGCCCATCCTTGCAATTATTTCGCTATCCGATACTTCAATATTCAACACTATATCGAGGTTTGTTCCTCTTTGCTTAAGTATTTCATCAAGCTTTTCCGCCTGATTTACCGTTCTCGGAAAGCCGTCAAGTATAAATCCGTTTTCACAGTCAGTTTGTTTTAGCCTGTCACTTACAATATCAATTGTCAATTCATCTGGTACAAGTAAACCCTTGTCAATATATTCTTTAGCTTTCTTTCCTAATTCAGTTCCATTCTTAATATTACTTCTAAAGATATCTCCAGTAGATATATGAGGGATTTTGTACCACTCAGAAATATTTGCCGCCTGTGTTCCTTTTCCTGAACCTGGGGCACCCAATAAAACAATCTTCATATTGACCTCCAAAATACCGTGCTGCAAATTTAAATATGATACATTCTGATATTCTTTTATATTCGTATTGTAATAAGTCTTCCTTATTTACAATATGAATTTCTAATAAATATTTCCTTATTAATAAGTGTATTTTATCAATTTATTTTTTTTCTTTTAATCTGTTCGATTATAAATATCATTAATAATTTACTTATCCCTATTTATAACCGAGCTAATTTTACATTACAAAGTAGCGTACTTTGTAACACATTTTCTGCCTGTCGGCATACCCTCAGAGGCATCAGGCATTTTTCCGTACTTACCGATCCCCTTGGTGGAGTAAAAATGTGTTACAAATGTACCTACTAGTCTAAAAATCCTTTATAATGCCTCATCAGCATCTGTGATTCAACTTGTTTTACAGTATCCAAAGCCACACCAACAAGGATCAAAACACTGGTTCCTGCAAACCATACTCCATTAATTCCGGTTATAGCTTGAAGTATCGCAGGCGTTATTTGAATTAACGCAAGGAATACTGCTGAAAACCATGTAATTCTATTTAAAACTTTAGTAATATAATCCGATGTTGGTTTGCCAGGTCTTATTCCTGGAATAAATCCTCCGTTTTTCTTTATATTGTTGGCCAATTCAATCGGATTGAATTGGATAAATGTATAGAAGAATGTGAAGAACATTACCAACAATCCAGATAAAATGGATATTTCAATTCTTGACTGCATATTTCTTATATAATTCCAAACGGGGCCTGTTGCCTCAGGTGCGAAGAATGACACCAGAGTTGAGGGTAGTGCTATAAACGACATAGCAAAAATTATTGGAATAACGCCGGCCAGATTAACCTTTATAGGAATATGAGTACTCTGTCCGCCGTACATTTTTCTTCCCACAACTCTTTTCGCATATTGCACCGGTATTCTTCTTTCCGCATCTTGTACCCAAACAACAAGGGCAATAATTAGTAAAGACAACACCAATACTGCTGTTACTCCTAGAATTCCAAGAATTCCTTTAGGACCAAACTTTCCCATATTGTAATTGCTATAAATTATCAAAGCACCTTGAGGAGCTCTTGACAATATACCTGCAAAAATCAAGAGTGAAATACCATTTCCTATGCCGTACTCAGTTATCTGCTCACCTAGCCACATCAGGAATGCTGTACCGGCTGTAAAGGATAATGCAATTGTCAAATAGGAAAATATTCCGGGATTTGAAACCGCACCTCTAAGTCCGAAATATAAGCCGGTAGCCTGCAAAAATGCCAATATAACCGTTCCGTATCTTGTATAGCGTGCAATAATCTTTCTACCTTCTTCGCCTTCTTTGGCAAGCTGCTCAAGCTTCGGAATAGCTACTGTTAAAAGCTGCATAATGATTGAAGAGTTGATATATGGTGTTATACTCATCGCAAAAATCGTTGCGTTTGAGAACGCACCACCCGATACTATGTCAAAGAATCCGAATATTGTTCCCATTCCAGACAGCTCCTTGAGTCTGGCTGCATTCATACCAGGAACAGGAATATGGGATCCTAATCTGAAAATTAACAGCATAATAAGAGTTATGAACATTTTGCGTCTTAAATCGGGAATTTTCCAGGCATTTCTTATTGTTTCAAACATTCCGCCCATATTATATCACCTCTGCCTTTCCCCCCGCAGCCTCAATTTTCGCTGAAGCTGTTTTTGTAAATCTTGCAGCCTTAACAGTAAGTTTCTTATTAAGTTCGCCGTTTCCTAAGATTGCTACTCCATCAACGACTTTCTTAACAAGTCCTTTTTCAATTAAAACTTCAGGTGTTACAACAGCACCGTCTTCAAATACATTTAAAGCCGAAACATTTACTTCAGCATATACCTTTGCAAACAACTTATTGTTAAATCCTCTTTTAGGAATTCTTCTATAGAGAGGCATCTGTCCACCTTCAAATCCAGGTCTGACTCCTCCGCCTGCACGGGCATTTTGTCCCTTATGTCCTCTTCCGGCAGTCTTACCATTACCTGTACCATGCCCTCTACCTTTTCTTTTAGGTGCCTTTTTTGAACCTGGTGCTGGTTGCAATTCAAACAACTTCATGGATTACACCTCCTTTTATATTTCTTCTACCGAAACAACATGTTCTACTTTTTTGATCATTCCTCTAATTTGAGGATTATCCTGATGCTCTACCACAGATCTTATTTTCTTTAATCCTAAAGCTCTAACGGTAGCTAACTGTTTTTCCTTAAGTTTACTGGTACTCCTCACCAGAGTAATTCTGAGCTTAGCCACTAGAGTCCCCTCCTAACCTAATACTTCTTCTACTGTCTTATTCCTGAGTTTAGCTACTTCCTCAGCTGTCTTTAAACGGGAAAGTCCTTCAATAGTAGCACGAACCATGTTTATAGGATTATTTGATCCTAAAGACTTTGTTCTTATATTACGAACTCCCGCTAATTCAAGAACCGCTCTTACAGGTCCTCCAGCTATAACTCCGGTACCTTCACTAGCTGGTTTGATCAATACTTTACCGGCGCCAAATTCCCCAATAACTTCATGGGGAATAGTGGTTTCAACCAATGGTACTTTTATAAGATTTTTCTTGGCATCTTCAATACCTTTTCTAATGGCATCAGGTATTTCCGCTGCTTTTCCTATTCCAGCTCCTACATGTCCGTTCTCATCTCCAACAACAACTAAAGCACTGAAACGGAAATTCCTACCACCTTTAACAACCTTAGTAACACGTCCGATATTTACTACCTTTTCTTTCAGATCCAATACGCTGGCATCAATACGTTGCAATTGTTTTCCCTCCTTTTACTAAAACTCTAAGCCGGCTTCTCTAGCAGCTTCAGCTAATTCTTTTACACGTCCGTGGTATATATAGCCGCCTCTGTCAAATACAACTTTTTTAATTCCGCTATTTATGGCTTTAGTTGCAATTAATTTTCCAACTTCCTTGGCCGCTTCTTTATTTCCGCCAAAACTGAGCTTACCTTTAATTTCTTTGTCCAGTGTTGAAGCTGCAACAAGAGTTTTTCCAGTACTATCATCTATAATCTGAGCATACATATGTTTCAAGCTTCTATATACATTTAAACGAGGACGTTCTGGTGTCCCTGATATTTTCTTACGTACTCTTGCATGCTTTCTAAGCCTAGCAACATTCGAACCAGGTTTCTTTATCATTTAGTCTCACTCCTTTTTACTTCTTACCTTTACCGCCTGTTTTACCTTCTTTACGTCTTATAACTTCATCTACATACTTGATACCTTTGCCCTTATAAGGCTCAGGCAACCTCTTTCCTCTTATCTTAGCAGCAAATTCTCCTACAGCCTGTTTATCTATACCTTTTACAATAATGCTGTTTGGATTAGGAACTTCTATAGTTATTCCCGCAGGCTCTTCCATTTCAACAGGATGTGAGTACCCTAAATTCATAACCAATTTTTTACCTTGCTTTTGTGCTCTAAATCCTACACCGTTTATCTCCAAAGCTTTTTCAAAGCCTTGAGTTACTCCTATAATCATGTTATTAATCAAAGTCCTTGTTAATCCGTGAAGGGCCTTATGTTCCTTTAAATCCGATGGTCTTTCAACTAATATCTTACCATTTTCAACTTTTATTGTCATATCTTTATGAAACTCTTTTTCTAATGTTCCCTTTGGTCCCTTTACAGTGAGTACATTACCTTCTTGTTTTACATTTACTCCTGCAGGTATTTCAACGGGCATTCTGCCAATTCTTGACATCTTATTGCCTCCTGTTCTTAATATTGTGAGCTCCAAAACTTCGGAACCCTTTTCAGAATCCTATTATCAAATCTACTTTTTATTATATCTTCAATTTTCCTTTATTACCATACAAAGGCTAAAACTTCTCCACCAACGCCTTCTTTACGAGCTTTTTTATCGGTCATTATTCCTTTGGAAGTTGAAATTATAGCTATACCAAGGCCTCCGAGAACTTTCGGAATTTCATCCTTACCAGCATAAACCCTAAGACCCGGTTTGCTTATTCTCTTTATACCTGTGATAACATTTTGCTTATTTGCGGTATATTTTAAAGAAACTCTCAATATTCCCTGTTTTCCGTCATCAATTTCTTCAAAACCTTTTATGAATCCCTCTTCCAACAAAATATTTGCTATTGACCTCTTCACATTGGAAGCAGGTATATCAACTGTAGCATGTTTTGCAGAACTGGCATTTCTTATTCTGGTCAACATATCTGCTATTGTATCGGTCACTTGCATTGGTTTACCTCCTTTCGTCTGTTCACTACCAACTAGCTTTTTTGACGCCAGGAATCTGACCTTTATAAGCCAGTTCCCTGAAGCAAAGTCTGCATATTCCGAATTTTCTCATATAAGCATGCGGTCTTCCACATAATTTACATCTATTATATGCTCTTGTCTTATACTTTGGCGGTCTTTGTTGCTTAACAATCAATGATTTTTTGGCCACGCTCCAATCCCTCCTTTAGCTCTGGCTAAACGGCATGCCAAGAAGTTTCAAAAGCTCTCTGGCTTCTTCATCAGTTTTTGCCGTTGTAACGAAAGTGATATCCATTCCTCTAACTTTTTCAACCTTATCATAATCTATTTCAGGGAATATCAACTGTTCTTTAATCCCTAAAGAATAATTTCCTCTTCCGTCGAAAGAATTTGCCGGAACACCTCTGAAGTCTCTTACTCTAGGTAATGCAATGTTCAAGAGTCTGTCAGCAAATTCATACATTCTGTCTCCTCTAAGAGTTACCTTACATCCGATATTCATTCCCTGTCTTATTTTAAAAGCTGCAACTGACTTTTTAGCTTTTGTTACAATAGGTTTCTGACCTGTAATAAGAGCTAAATCGTTAACAGCGGCATCTAAAGCCTTTGGATTATCTTTAACATCTCCTACACCCATGTTAAGGACTATTTTCTCTAATTTTGGTATTTGCATTACACTTTTATATTTAAATTTTTCCATTAACGCCGGAGCTACTTCTTTGATATATTTTTCTTTCAAGCTTGGCATTTATAAACCTCCTTTCAAAGAGAAGTTTTTATCCCTTTTTAACTTTCTTTATTGTATCTATTATTTCATTGCATTTCTTGCACACTCTGCTTTTTTCGCCGTTCTCCAATATCTTTTTCCCAACTCTTGTCGGCTTTCCGCATCTGGGGCACACAAGCATAACTTTTGAGCTGTGTATAGGTGCCTCTTGATGAATTATTCCGCCTTGTTGAGTTTGTGATCTAGCTTTTCTATGTTTTGTACACATGTTAACGCCTTCAACCAGCACTCTGCTCTCATCCGGATATACTGCAAGCACTTTGCCTTTTTTCTTTGCGTCTTTACCGTTCAATACAATAACAGTATCTCCTTTTTTAACATGAACCTTGTTGATCACTGTAAGCCGCCTCCTCCCTTATAATACTTCCGGTGCGAGGGACAAAATTTTCGTATATTCTTTATCCCTTAGCTCTCTTGCAACAGGACCAAATATACGTGTTCCTCTTGGATTTTTATCTTCTCTTATTATAACTGCAGCGTTTTCGTCGAATTTTATATATGAACCGTCCGCCCTTCTGATACCCCTTTTAGAGCGAACAATAACACATTTTACTACATCTCCTTTTTTTACAACACCACCGGGTGTTGCATCTTTAACCGAAGCTACTATAACATCACCGATATTTGCATACTTTCTCTTAGATCCACCAAGCACTTTTATGCACATTAACTTTTTTGCTCCGGTGTTGTCAGCAACTTTAAGGATTGTTTGTGCTTGAATCATGGTATAAACCTCCTTTCAACCATAACTATTTTGCTCTTTCGATAATTTCCACTAATCTCCATCTCTTATCTCTGCTAAGAGGTCTGGTTTCCATAACCTTAACTATATCTCCAACTTTACACTCGTTATTTTCATCATGAGCTTTAAGTTTATAAGTTCTTTTTATGAACTTTTTGTAAAGCGGATGTTTAACAGAAGTCTCTATACTAACAACGATTGTCTTATCCATTTTATCGCTGGTAACTTTTCCTACTCTTGTTTTCCTTAATCCTCTTTTTTGTTCCAATTGAGTTTACCTCCCTTCAAGGTATTGATCAAATATTTATACCTTTAAGTTCCCTTTCCCTCATTATTGTCTTAATACGGGCAATTGACTTTTTAACGTCTTTAAGTCTCATAGGGTTTTCAAGTTGGTTGGTAGCATGTTGAAATCTCAATTTAAATAATTCCGACTTTAATTCCCCCAGCTCTTTCTGTAATTCAGCATCTGTCTTCTCTCTTAACTCTTTAGCTTTCATTTGCTTCACCACCCACTCCATCTTCACGTGCTACAAACTTACACTTAACGGGAAGTTTGTGCATGGCAAGTCTTAATGCCTCTCTTGCAATTTCTTCCGATACACCTGCAATTTCAAACAAAACTCTTCCTGGCTTAACTACTGCAACCCAGTATTCAGGGGAACCTTTTCCGCTACCCATACGTGTTTCAGCCGGTTTCGCTGTAACAGGTTTGTCCGGGAATATCTTTATCCAAACTTTTCCGCCTCTTTTTATAAAACGTGTCATAGCTACCCTGGCAGCCTCTATCTGATTACTTGTTATCCAAGCCGGTTCTAAAGCTTGCAGACCATATTCACCATGTACAACTTTATTTCCTCTGGTAGCTACACCTTTCATTCTACCTCTCTGTACTTTTCTATGTTTAACTCTTTTAGGCATTAACATTACATATCTCCTCCTTCCGCCTTCTTTTCCTTTTTGACAGCTGGAAGAACTTCGCCCTTATATATCCACACCTTAACACCTAATTTTCCATAAGTTGTATCAGCTTCAGCGAATCCATAATCCACATCTGCTCTAAGTGTTTGCAGCGGAATAGTACCTTCATGATAATGCTCAGTTCTTGCAATTTCTGCTCCACCAATACGACCTGCTACTTGAGTCTTAATACCCTTTGCACCTAATTTCATAGCTCTTGACATAGCTTGTTTCATAGCTCTTCTAAAGGATATTCTTTTTTCAAGCTGTGATGCTATGCTTTCAGCAACTATCTGTGCATCCAACTCGGGAACTTTAATTTCAGTAATATTTATCAATACATTCTTTTTAGTCAATTTTTCAAGCTGCTTTCTCAATTCTTCAATACCTGCTCCACCTTTTCCAATTACAAGTCCTGGTTTTGCAGTATTTACATTTACTTTAACTTTATTCGCAGCTCTTTCTATTTCAATTCTTGATATTCCTGCCGAATATAATTTTTTCTTAATAAACTTTCTTATTTTAAAATCTTCTACAAGATACTCGCTAAAGTTCTTTTTTCCGGCATACCACTTGGTATCCCAATCTTTTATAATACCTATTCTAAGTCCATGAGGATTAACCTTTTGTCCCATCATTCACCCTCCTTTTCCGTTAATTTTTCTCTTTAACTACTATTGTAATGTGACTGGTTCTTTTTCTAATCCTATAAGCTCTACCTTGTGCTCTCGGCATAACTCTCTTTAATGTAGGCCCTGGATTTGCAAAACCGTCTGCAACATACAAATTGTCACGGTTAAGTCCGTTATTATTTGTAGCATTTGCTTCAGCTGACTTTAACAATTTGAATAATATTTCTGAAGCCGCTTTTGGAGTATATCTTAAAATTGCATACGCCTCATCTATCGGTTTGTTTTTAATTAAATCCATTACTATTTTTACTTTCCTAGGTGATATTCTCGCATATCTTAAAACTGCTTTACCCTGATCCTTACCAATACCTAATTCTTTTTTCTGGGCCTTTGTAAGCAGTGCAGGTTTTCTTGATTTTGTATGTTTAGAATTATAAACTTCCAATAAATTTTCTTTATTTCCAAGAGCTTCCCCTTGTTCAATTTTAGCTTTTGCTGCCAATTGGAATTCCTCCTTTCATCGAAAAATCACTATTACTTTAATGCGGTTGACCTTTCAGTGTGGTTTCCGTGTCCTTTAAAGGTCCTTGTTGGTGCAAATTCTCCAAGTTTATGTCCAACCATTTCTTCGGTAATATATACCGGTACATGCTTTCTTCCATCATGTACAGCTATAGTATGTCCAACCATCTGCGGAAAAATTGTTGACGCTCTTGACCAAGTTTTTAAAACTTTCTTTTCGTTCTTAGCATTCATTTCTTCTATTCTTTTAAGAAGTTTTTTATCTACAAATGGTCCCTTTTTAACTGATCTGCTCATTAAGCCAAGTCCTCCTTTCATTTACTTCCTGAGTCCAGCTCGTATCCTAACAATTAGGCACTTTTTTCAATATTTATTAACCTATCTATTACTTCTGATTTCTTCTCTTAACAATAAACTTATCGGAAGCTTTATTCTTCTTTCTTGTCTTGTAACCGAGTGTAGGTTTACCCCAAGGTGTAACAGGACTAGGTCTTCCTATAGGAGATTTACCTTCTCCTCCTCCATGTGGGTGATCTACAGGGTTCATAACAACACCGCGAACTGTAGGTCTTATACCCATCCATCTTTTTCTTCCCGCTTTACCTATTGAAACATTCTCGTGGTCATGATTTCCTACCACACCTATTGTAGCCCTACAATTTAACCTAACCATTCTTACTTCTCCGGAAGGAAGTCTTATCTGCGCATAATCATTTTCTTTTGCCATAAGCTGTGCAGATATACCGGCTGCTCTTGCAAGCTGTCCGCCTTTTCCGGGTTTAAGTTCTATATTGTGTACTACAGTACCAACAGGAATGTTTTTCAGTGGAAGTGCGTTACCTACTCTTATATCTGCATTTTCGCCAGACTCAACATAGTCTCCCACTTTAAGGCCTTCCGGCGCTATAATATACCTTTTTTCTCCATCAAGATAAGTCAACAGTGCTATATTTGCACTTCTATTAGGATCATATTCTATAGCTGAAACTTTAGCTTTTATTCCGTCTTTATCTCTCTTAAAATCAATAATTCTGTATTTCTGTTTTGCTCCTCCGCCTTTGTGGCGAACAGTAATCCTACCGTATGAGTTTCTACCCGCTTTTTTCTTAAGAGGTACAACCAAAGATTTTTCCGGTTCCTTCTTCGTAATCTCCTCAAAAGTCAGAACTGACATATTTCTTCTTGCAGGTGAAGTAGGATTATATTTTTTAATAGGCATCTGTTTTCACTCCTTTATAAATCTTACCCCATAAGATTATGCTTATTGAGTTGCTCCAAATTCTTCAATACTTGTCTTGTACTTTCTGGTTGTAGTAGTTTCTTTTCCACCTTTAGTCAAATACTTAACTGGTTTAGGATTGGTATCAATTTTTACAATTGCCTTTTTCCAATCCGGTCTTGTACCTTGATGAACTCCCATTCTTTTTGCCTTACCTTGGTAATTTACTGTATTTACTTTAAGAACTTTTACGTTAAACAACTTTTCTACTGCCTGTCTGATTTCAGTCTTAGTTGCATTAACATCAACAATAAAGGTGTACTTACCGTCCATTACTTCCATATTACTCTTTTCTGTAATATGCGGTCTTATTATAATATCTTCAGCTGCTCTCATTATGCGTACACCTCCTCAACCTTTGATACAGCATCCTTGGTTATTATAAGTTTGTTATGCTTAACTAAATCATAAACATTTATAGTGTTTGCAAGTAAAGTCTTAACTCCCGGTATATTACGTGCTGATTTTTCAATTTTTTCATCTTTTTCAGCTATTAACAATACTGCTGTTCCGTCAACTTTAAGATTCTTTAAAACTTCTACCATCTGTTTTGTCTTGATAGCATCAAAACTCAATTTATCAAGAACAATTATTTCATTTTCATTCACTTTCGATGAAAGAACTGATTTTAACGCAAGTCTCCTTACCTTCTTCGGAAGTGTGTATCTGTAACTTCTCGGTTTCGGGCCAAGAACTATACCGCCTTTAACCCATTGAGCAGAACGAATACTTCCATGTCTTGCTCTACCAGTACCTTTTTGTCTCCATGGCTTTATACCACCGCCACGAACTTCGCTTTTTGTCTTTGTAGACTGAGTGCCTTGTCTTTTATTTGCCAATTGGTTCACAACAACTTGATGAACCACTTCTTTGTTAACTTCAACCCCAAAAACCTCATCGCTTAAATTTATATCTCCAACAACTTTACCGCTCATGTCATATAAGTCAACTTTTGGCATGTCACTTCCTCCTTTCGCCTTTTCTACTTACCTGATTTTACGGTGTCCTTTATCATCAAAAGACCACCTTTTGCCCCCGGTACTGCACCTTTTACCAGTAAAAGGTTTCTCTCGGCATCTACACGAACCACGTCAAGATTTTGAATAGTCACTCTTTCAACACCCATGTGTCCAGGAAGCTTCTTACCTTTAAATACTCTTGCAGGATTTGTATTAGCACCCATTGAACCAACTCTTCTATGGTACATGGAACCGTGAGTTTCTTTACCTCTTGCCTGTCCATGTCTCTTAATAACACCTGCAAAACCTTTACCTTTTGAAATTCCTGTAACGTCTATCCTGTCACCATTTTCAAACATATCTGCTACTTTTATTTCCTGACCGATTTCATATTTATCCAGTTCTTCTGTCCTGAATTCTCTAATGTACTTTTTCGGTGCAACCTTAATTTTTGCAAACTGGCCTTTATCCGGCTTGTTAAGTCTCTTTTCGTTTGCATCAGCAAATCCGATTTTGACAGCATTATATCCGTCAGTTTCAATTGTCTTTTTCTGAAGCACAGTGCATGGACCTGCTTCAATAACTGTAACCGGAATAACTGCACCATTTTCATCGAATACCTGTGTCATTCCGATTTTTCTTCCCAAAATAAACTTCTTCATTCAAACTTCCCTCCTATGGTTATTGGTTCACTCCTACATATCTGCACAATATGTCGGGCAAGTGAACTTGACCTTTTTTACATCGACTGACTAAAGTTTTATTTCAATATCAACACCAGCTGGTAAATCCAGTCTCATAAGAGCATCTACAGTCTTAGGTGTTGGCATAAGTATGTCTATTAATCTCTTATGTGTCCTCATCTCAAACTGTTCACGAGAATCTTTATACTTATGTGGAGCTCTTAATATTGTTATGATTTCTTTTTCTGTAGGTAGTGGCACCGGCCCCGACACTTGTGCCCCAGTTCTCTTTGCAGTATCAACTATTTTTTCAGCTGACTGATCAAGAATCTGATGATCAAAAGCCTTCAATCTGATTCTGATTTTCTGTTTGTTTGCCATACATAATCCTCCTTAAATTTGTTACGTACAACAAGATTATCTCTGTACACTATGCCGGGTGTTTCCTATTACGTCGTATAAAAACCCAGGATATTAAACATGCCTCTAAAGGCAGGTTAAACCTGGGCTAAATAACAAATTCATGCACAGCTCATATACATTGCAAAATGTACAGTGACTTGTCGCCCGGTTTCTTAGAATCGGACATTCTCCACAGAAGTTACCTACTCAAATAGTAGCAATCTCCTGTATCATCGTATGCCACGTCACAACATTCAACATTTTACTATATAATTATTAACTTTTCAAGTACTTTTTATATTTTATTTTTGCATATCTTCCTCTTTTTTTTAAGTGTTTGTTATTTATTATCTCTGTGTTATTATTCATATATAACTCATGGTTCAACTTTGCTTTGATTTTTCTTGGTCGTTAAACAATATACAATGGATTACCATGAGTTTTCTATTATATTACGACATTTAATTTTTCAACTTTTTATCTTATTTTTAGCTATTTCATCCTTTTTCTTTCTATCTCTTATGATGTTTTTTATCTTCAACGAGGGTAGGTTTTATAAAAGAATCATAAGGGTTACTTTGTAAAGGTGTAAGATAAAAAACTATTAAATAATAGAAAGCCTTAAGCTTTATTATTTTTTCGCTCCATCGAAACAGCTTTTCCAGTACTTTCAAAATGCTGTTCTTGGCATTTTACTCAAAATAATAATGCTTAAGGCCTACTGATTTTTTATTAGAGTTTAAGATTATTTCAATTTTATAATAAGAACTATAAATTAATAATTTTACTTTCATTTATTGGTTTTGTCATTATTTTCTATACTGCTTATCATTTGTAAATCTACTTTCAAAAAACTCAAATTAGTGCTATCAATAATACCTTGCTCCATAATTTCTTGCAAAACTCTCATCACTTGAAGCCAAGTATACAATACCTTCAATAAATCCTATAAAAGCAGGAATGAAAGTCCAGCAGAATATTAAATATAATATACCTTGAACGGGCTTTCCAAGATAAAACTTGTGGGCACCTAAGCCTCCAAGAAAAATAGCAAGTAGCGCCGCAACAATTCTATTTTTTATTGGCACTAAAGGCGCATAATATGGTCCCGATGAAGATGATGAACTGCTTGATGATGAACTGCTTGATGAAGAACCTCCACCCGCATTCATGAAAACCATCGGTTGTTGTTTGCTCGATTCTTCAAGTCTTTCTATCTTTCTCTTATTCTCATTTATTATTTCACTTACGCAACGTTTACAATAATTTTTATTTCCTACTTCCGTCCTACATTCTTCACAAATAAATTTACCACATCCGACACATGTACCAACTGCATTTCTTCACGAATGAATATAACATTCCATAGCAAAGACCCCCTGACTTTATAATTTCCGATTAATCAATATCCAAAATTACTTTAACTATTAAATTGTTTCTCTACGTTTTATAAATCATTTATACCTCTCGAAGTTAATATCCTACTTAATTTTTCTCATAAATTAAACTGTTATTTATCATTTAAACTGAGCAACTAATCTCTCTAAAAATAAACATATATTACATATACTAATTATCAAATATATCATATTGTTTAATTAATTAAATTATACTTAATTCATGTTTTTTTAGCAAGTATTATAATCTTATATTATTTGGAAACAGGCTCATCTTACTTCCTTCAGATTCCACCTTACAATGGACCTCCTTGCCTTTGACTAGTAATTCCTACTACCAAGCAAGGCCCACAGCATACTTCCACCACCTAGCTAAAGCCCATACCAGGAACAATAAACAAAGCCTTATGGATTGGTACCATAAGGCTTTGATATAAATCTGGCAGCGACCTACTTTCCCAGGACGTCTCCATCCAAGTATCATCGGCACTGAGAAGCTTAACTACCGTGTTCGGGATGGGAACGGGTGTGTCCTTCTCGTTATTGCCACCAGAAATCTATAAACTTTTTGGTATATACCTTCAAAAATATATAACGTCAGTCCACAAGATAAGAAGCTCTCTCACTCATTAAGTCTTCACTTCAGAACCCTTCTTCTTCTCCTCAGTTGTCAGTTTTCCATCTTCCAACTTCCAACCTCTAACTTCTAATTTGGTCAAGCCCTCGACCTATTAGTACCAGTCAGCTAAATACATTACTGTACTTACACCCCTGGCCTATCAACCATGTAGTCTACATGGGGTCTTACCCTTTCGGTGGGATATCTCATCTTAGGGTGGGTTTCACGCTTAGATGCTTTCAGCGTTTATCCCGTCCGAACTTGGCTACCCAGCTGTGCACTTGGTAGTACAACTGGTGCACCAGAGGTTCGTCCATCCCGGTCCTCTCGTACTAAGGACAGATCCCTTCAAATATCCTGCGCCCGCGACAGATAGGGACCGAACTGTCTCACGACGTTCTGAACCCAGCTCGCGTACCGCTTTAATTGGCGAACAGCCAAACCCTTGGAACCTACTTCAGCTCCAGGATGCGATGAGCCGACATCGAGGTGCCAAACCTCCCCGTCGATGTGGACTCTTGGGGGAGATCAGCCTGTTATCCCCAGGGTAGCTTTTATCCGTTGAGCGACGGCAATTCCACTCTCTTACCGCCGGATCACTAAGCCCTACTTTCGTACCTGCTCGACTTGTCTGTCTCACAGTCAGGCTACCTTATGCCTTTGCACTCGATGCGCGATTTCCAACCGCGCTGAGGTAACCTTTGGACGCCTCCGTTACCTTTTAGGAGGCGACCGCCCCAGTCAAACTGCCCACCTGACAGTGTCCCTAGACCAGCTCATGGCCTCAGGTTAGAGTCCCAGTACCCTTAGAGTGGTATCCCAACGGCGATTCCATGCAGACTGGCGTCCACACTTCCCTATCTCCCACCTATCCTGTACAAAGAATACCGAAACCCAGTATCAGGCTACAGTAAAGCTCCATGGGGTCTTTCCGTCTTGTCGCGGGTAACTTGCATCTTCACAAGTACTACAATTTCGCCGGGTACGTTGTTGAGACAGTGCCCAAATCATTACGCCATTCGTGCGGGTCGGAACTTACCCGACAAGGAATTTCGCTACCTTAGGACCGTTATAGTTACGGCCGCCGTTTACTGGGGCTTAAGTTCACTGCTTCACTTCCGTTAACAGATCCCCGTAACCTTCCAGCACCGGGCAGGCGTCAGCCCCTATACTTCATCTTTCGATTTAGCAGAGACCTGTGTTTTTGATAAACAGTTGCTTGGGCCTATTCTCTGCGGCCTGCTCTCACAGGCACCCCTTCTCGCGAACTTACGGGGTCAATTTGCCGAGTTCCTTAACAACGCTTCTCCCGCTCGTCTTAGGATTCTCTCCTCATCTACCTGTGTCGGTTTGCGGTACGGGTACCTCTACTCTCGATAGTGGCTTTTCTCGTCAGTGCGAAATCGGTCACTTCGGTACTATATTTTCCCTCCCCGTCACGGCTCATAATCATCCGGCGGATTTGCCTACCGGACTCTACTTGCCGCTTGGACGAGCTCTTCCAGTCACTCGCTTGACCTATCCCCCTGCGTCCCCACTTCTCTCAAACGAGCAGCGGTAGTACAGGAATTTCAACCTGTTCCCCATCGCCTACGCCTTTCGGCCTCAGCTTAGGTCCCGACTTACCCTGGGCGGACGAACCTTCCCCAGGAAACCTTAGATTTTCGACGGTAAAGATTCTCACTTCACTCTCGCTACTTATTCCGGCATTCTCACTACTATCTCGTCCACATGTCCTTCCGGTCATGCTTCTACCTACCATAGTAAGCTCCCCTACCCCTCGTGTGTGTTCACTGCTGCCCCTTAACACAAGTTTTAGCCTTTGGTTCATTTAGCGAAAAGCTTTCATTCCTTTTTCCCTCGTCGCTTTTCGCAAAACTGTCTCTTCAGCTTCTACCTCTGTTAAGATACACCAGTGAACACACACAAAGCCACAGCTTCGGTACACAGTTTGAGCCCCGGACATTTTCGGCGCAGGTTCACTCGACTAGTGAGCTATTACGCACTCTTTGAATGAATGGCTGCTTCTAAGCCAACATCCTAGTTGTCTTAGCAAACCCACATCCTTTCCCACTTAACTGTGATTTTGGGACCTTAGCTGATGGTCTGGGCTGTTTCCCTCTCGACTACGGAACTTATCTCTCGTAGTCTGACTCCCAAGCTAAATCTATACGGCATTCAGAGTTTGATAGGGTTCGGTAACCCGGTAAGGCCCCTAGCCCATTCAGTGCTTTACCTCCGTTAGACATACTTGAGGCTAGCCCTAAAGCTATTTCGGGGAGAACCAGCTATCTCCGAGTTCGATTGGAATTTCTCCGCTATCCACAGCTCATCCCAAACCTTTTCAACGGTTATGAGTTCGGTCCTCCACGAGACTTTACTCTCGCTTCAACCTGTCCATGGATAGGTCACCCGGTTTCGGGTCTATTGCATGCGACTTTACGCCCTCTTCAGACTCGGTTTCCCTTCGGCTCCGTACCTTCAGTACTTAACCTCGCCACATACAATAACTCGCCGGACCGTTCTACAAAAAGTACGCTGTCGAGCCTTAACGCTCTCCAACTGCTTGTAAACATAGGGTTTCAGGTTCTCTTTCACTCCCCTCCCGGGGTTCTTTTCACCTTTCCCTCACGGTACTTCTCCACTATCGGTCACCAGTTAGTATTTAGCCTTGGAGGGTGGTCCCCCCTGCTTCCCACAAGGTTTCACGTGCCTCGTGGTACTCTGGATCCTGGCCTGTCTCCTCACTTTTCGCATACGGGACTTTTACCCTCTATGGTGTAACCTTTCCTGGTTACTTCTGCTAAGCTCAGAGAATCATTTCGCCAGTCCGCAACCCCAACCTATATTGCTATAGATTGGTTTGGGCTCTTCCGCTTTCGCTCGCCACTACTTACGGAATCTCGGTTGATTTCTTTTCCTGTGGGTACTTAGATGTTTCAGTTCCCCACGTCTCGCCCTGCTACACTATGGATTCATGTAGCAGTACCTGAGCATTTACCTCAGGTGGGTTCCCCCATTCGGACATCTGCGGGTCGATGGCTGTTTGCGCCTCACCGCAGCTTTTCGCAGCTTACCACGTCCTTCTTCGCCTTCTGGTGCCTAGGCATTCACCCTATGCTCTTAGTAGCTTGACCTTCCTCGGTTCTCCTTGTGAATCCCTTCTACCATCTTAATGAGTTTATCCTAAGAGTCACTACGTACTTCTTTCTGTACTAGTTACCCTCTTTTCTTCTCATCTTGCTTTATCTGACATTATATATTTTTCAAGGTACATCATCTCTAAGCTCTATGGGCTTAGAAAACTAAACAGTGTAAGGAAAGAAACCCTCTATCGGCTGTCTCACAACCGATATCGACCATAAGTAGTGATACCTTTAAGTATCATCCTACTCCTTAGAAAGGAGGTGATCCAGCCGCACCTTCCGATACGGCTACCTTGTTACGACTTCACCCCAATCATCTGCCCCACCTTCGGCAGCGCCCTCCTCTCGGTTAGACTACTGACTTCGGGTGTTGCAGACTCTCATGGTGTGACGGGCGGTGTGTACAAGGCCCGGGAACGTATTCACGGCAGTATGCTGACCTGCCATTACTAGCAATTCCGACTTCATGCAGGCGAGTTTCAGCCTGCAATCTGAACTGGGACTGCTTTTGGGGATTTGCTCCACCTCACGGTCTCGCTTCCCTTTGTAGCAGCCATTGTAGTACGTGTGTAGCCCAGGACATAAGGGGCATGATGATTTGACGTCGTCCCCACCTTCCTCCGATTTATCACCGGCAGTCTCGTTAGAGTGCCCAACTTAATGATGGCAACTAACAACAAGGGTTGCGCTCGTTGCGGGACTTAACCCAACATCTCACGACACGAGCTGACGACAACCATGCACCACCTGTCTCCTCTGCTCCGAAGAGAAGCCCTATCTCTAGAGCTGTCAGAGGGATGTCAAGCCCTGGTAAGGTTCTTCGCGTTGCTTCGAATTAAACCACATACTCCACTGCTTGTGCGGGCCCCCGTCAATTCCTTTGAGTTTCAACCTTGCGGCCGTACTCCCCAGGTGGGATACTTATTGTGTTAACTCCGGCACAGAAGGGGTCGATACCTCCTACACCTAGTATCCATCGTTTACGGCGTGGACTACCAGGGTATCTAATCCTGTTTGCTCCCCACGCTTTCGCGCCTCAGCGTCAGTTACTGTCCAGAAAGCCGCCTTCGCCACTGGTGTTCCTCCTAATCTCTACGCATTTCACCGCTACACTAGGAATTCCGCTTTCCTCTCCAGCACTCAAGAAATACAGTTTCAGATGCAGCGCCGGGGTTGAGCCCCGGAATTTCACATCTGACTTGCATCCCCGCCTACGCGCCCTTTACACCCAGTAATTCCGGACAACGCTCGCCACCTACGTATTACCGCGGCTGCTGGCACGTAGTTAGCCGTGGCTTGTTCCTTGGGTACCGTCATTATCGTCCCCAACCAAAGAAGTTTACAATCCGAAGACCTTCTTCCTTCACGCGGCGTTGCTGCGTCAGGGTTTCCCCCATTGCGCAATATTCCCCACTGCTGCCTCCCGTAGGAGTCTGGGCCGTGTCTCAGTCCCAATGTGGCCGATCAACCTCTCAGTTCGGCTACCGATCGTCGCCTTGGTGAGCCGTTACCTCACCAACTAGCTAATCGGACGCGGGCTCATCTCACACCGGATTGCTCCTTTGATAACAAAGTGATGCCACCTCGTTATGTTATGCGGTATTAGCACTAGTTTCCCAGTGTTATCCCCCTGTGTGAGGCAGATTACCCACGCGTTACTCACCCGTCCGCCGCTATCCTGCATTCAACATTCAATACTCAGCTCCTTTTTGTGTTGGCACTTTATTCAGCGTGAAGCAGAAACTTTAAACATATCATAGTATATGGTTGTTTCTGCTTGACGCCGGCTCAATCTCCAACGTCAGCTGAATACTCAATGTTGAATGCAGGACCGCTCGACTTGCATGTGTTAGGCACGCCGCCAGCGTTCGTCCTGAGCCAGGATCAAACTCTCTAAAAAAACTTTATCTACTTCGCTGTATCTCTACAGCTACGTATTAATCTCTTTAGAAAGCCTTTTGGCTCCAAATTACTTACTCGCGTATATCTCGCAAGTTACTCATTAAATCAACGAGTTCCTTTCCTTCTTACACTGTTCACTTTTCAAAGTCCATATCCATCGCCTCATCGGCGCGGAATCTTATATTAACATGTCGCTTAATCTTTGTCAACACTTTTTTTTAATTTTTTTCGTATTGACCTCCAACCGGCTTTCTGTCTTGCTTCTTAAGTAATTTCGCAGTCGGTATCGGCGACAGCTTTAATAATATATCACCTATTTCACTTTTACACAACACCGTAAAGCCTCGGTATTTAATAATTAAATTAATTTATGTCTCATTTCCTCTATTATAAGATGATATCCTAATTTAAATTAAATTATACATACTTTTAATAAATAAACTTTATTTTATGCTTTTGTATTTCAAAAAGCGTGTGACAATATATTATTTGATAAAGAAAAGTTCCTTTAACTCATCGGATCATAGTCAATATTCTCTTTGGAATTATTAACTTAAGCTTTGCAGGCATGTTATTTAAATCCTCTTTGGTAATTCCTCTTACATATATCATTATATATGCAAAAACAACTACACCAACAGAAACAGCTATACATGTTGAAATAGCGTTGGCTATATAAATGCTTCCTATAAACTTCAACACAAAATACAATGGTTTATAAACAAGCCAAACAGCCAATCCCATAATAGCAGAAGAAATCAACGGTTTTGAAGCTAGCTTTAACAAATTTATATCCACATCCATACTTTTTTTAATCTCAATCGTGTTTAATACTATAGGAACAATAAAACCAACTATGCTTCCAATAATAGCCCCCATAATGTTAATTGCCCTGATTCCTATTAAAATATAATTTATCATAATTTTAACCACTATACCTATTAATAAATAAAATGTTGCCTTATAAAGCTTTCCCGCCCCCTGAAGTATTGACGTCTGTATTTGAGATATAGACATCAATATTAATAGTGCAGAACCATACATCATTAGTTTGTATCCGTCACCATATCCTAATATTGAGTATAATTGTTTACTGAGTATCGACATCCCCACTGCTGATGGAATAGATATAAAGAAACACAATCTGAATGTGTAGTTAGTTTTTTCGTCAAGTTGCTTTTTATCCTGAATAGCAACAGCTGCTGAAATTATAGGAAGTATTGTAGCTGCAAGAGCAGAAGCAATGGCAATAGGTGCATTTATTAGCTGCTGATATTTAAATAAAAGCCCATATAGCTTGCTTGCCTCAACCTCACTGTATCCTGCAGCATTAAGTCTTGACATTGTATTTGTAAGGTCAATAAGATTTCCTGCATACTGAGCTGCAACGCAAATTGTTATAGGAATACTGTATTTTATAATTCTTTTTGCCAACTCACCGTAAGGCAACTTTTTCACATTTGGATCCCTATACTGCCTATATTCTCTGTTTCTTTTAAAAATATATATCAAGTACATTGCCGCCACTAATGCACCCACTGAAGTCCCAACAGTTGCTCCGGCACAGGACCCTTCTACAGTCTCTCTAAAAAGGTATGCAAATAGTAGCGTAAAGAAAACATTCACAAATTGCTCTATTACCTGCGAGATTGCAGTTGGTGACATGTTTCCCCTACCCTGAAAATAACCTCTATACGAAGATATAACAGCAGTAATAAATAAAGTAGGAGACAACACAGCAATCCCCAGTGATGCTTTTTCACAATTAAGCATATTGGCAACTGGCTTCGCAGTAATAAACATTATTAAAGACAATAATAATCCTAAAATTATTAAGTATGATCTTGCAATCTTAAAAGCTCTAAGTGCATCTTTTCCATTACCAATTGCTGTAAGTTCCGAAATAGATTTAGATATAGCTACCGGTATCCCTGAATTCGCAATGACATAAATAAACACATATACCTGATATATAACCCCATATACCCCTGTTCCTTCATCCCCTATGATAGCCATTAAAAATGGTATGTATAAAAATGACATTATTTTTACTATTATACTTGCTGCTGACATTACAGCAAAACCTTTGGTTAATGATTGTTTCTGCATACTTTTCACCTATCTGTATTTTCTTTATATAAAATTTATCATAATATGTGTATAAAAAAAAGGCCGGATTTTAAAATCCCCAACCTGTCATTAAATTCCATTGATTTTTTTAATACAATAAACAAAGCCTTATGGATTGGTACCATAAGGCTTTGATATAAATCTGGCAGCGACCTACTTTCCCAGGACGTCTCCATCCAAGTATCATCGGCACTGAGAAGCTTAACTACCGTGTTCGGGATGGGAACGGGTGTGTCCTTCTCGTTATTGCCACCAGAAATCTATAAACTTTTTGGTATATACCTTCAAAAATATATAACGTCAGTCCACAAGATAAGAAGCTCTCTCACTCATTAAGTCTTCACTTCAGAACCCTTCTTCTTCTCCTCAGTTGTCAGTTTTCCATCTTCCAACTTCCAACCTCTAACTTCTAATTTGGTCAAGCCCTCGACCTATTAGTACCAGTCAGCTAAATACATTACTGTACTTACACCCCTGGCCTATCAACCATGTAGTCTACATGGGGTCTTACCCTTTCGGTGGGATATCTCATCTTAGGGTGGGTTTCACGCTTAGATGCTTTCAGCGTTTATCCCGTCCGAACTTGGCT
Source organism: Acetivibrio clariflavus DSM 19732 (assembly GCF_000237085.1). Classification (GTDB taxonomy): domain Bacteria; phylum Bacillota; class Clostridia; order Acetivibrionales; family Acetivibrionaceae; genus Acetivibrio; species Acetivibrio clariflavus. The sequence goes on from NC_016627.1 coordinate 4,512,869, forward strand.
ACCCAGCTGTGCACTTGGTAGTACAACTGGTGCACCAGAGGTTCGTCCATCCCGGTCCTCTCGTACTAAGGACAGATCCCTTCAAATATCCTGCGCCCGCGACAGATAGGGACCGAACTGTCTCACGACGTTCTGAACCCAGCTCGCGTACCGCTTTAATTGGCGAACAGCCAAACCCTTGGAACCTACTTCAGCTCCAGGATGCGATGAGCCGACATCGAGGTGCCAAACCTCCCCGTCGATGTGGACTCTTGGGGGAGATCAGCCTGTTATCCCCAGGGTAGCTTTTATCCGTTGAGCGACGGCAATTCCACTCTCTTACCGCCGGATCACTAAGCCCTACTTTCGTACCTGCTCGACTTGTCTGTCTCACAGTCAGGCTACCTTATGCCTTTGCACTCGATGCGCGATTTCCAACCGCGCTGAGGTAACCTTTGGACGCCTCCGTTACCTTTTAGGAGGCGACCGCCCCAGTCAAACTGCCCACCTGACAGTGTCCCTAGACCAGCTCATGGCCTCAGGTTAGAGTCCCAGTACCCTTAGAGTGGTATCCCAACGGCGATTCCATGCAGACTGGCGTCCACACTTCCCTATCTCCCACCTATCCTGTACAAAGAATACCGAAACCCAGTATCAGGCTACAGTAAAGCTCCATGGGGTCTTTCCGTCTTGTCGCGGGTAACTTGCATCTTCACAAGTACTACAATTTCGCCGGGTACGTTGTTGAGACAGTGCCCAAATCATTACGCCATTCGTGCGGGTCGGAACTTACCCGACAAGGAATTTCGCTACCTTAGGACCGTTATAGTTACGGCCGCCGTTTACTGGGGCTTAAGTTCACTGCTTCACTTCCGTTAACAGATCCCCGTAACCTTCCAGCACCGGGCAGGCGTCAGCCCCTATACTTCATCTTTCGATTTAGCAGAGACCTGTGTTTTTGATAAACAGTTGCTTGGGCCTATTCTCTGCGGCCTGCTCTCACAGGCACCCCTTCTCGCGAACTTACGGGGTCAATTTGCCGAGTTCCTTAACAACGCTTCTCCCGCTCGTCTTAGGATTCTCTCCTCATCTACCTGTGTCGGTTTGCGGTACGGGTACCTCTACTCTCGATAGTGGCTTTTCTCGTCAGTGCGAAATTGGTCACTTCGGTACTATATTTTCCCTCCCCGTCACGGCTCATAATCATCCGGCGGATTTGCCTACCGGACTCTACTTGCCGCTTGGACGAGCTCTTCCAGTCACTCGCTTGACCTATCCCCCTGCGTCCCCACTTCTCTCAAACGAGCAGCGGTAGTACAGGAATTTCAACCTGTTCCCCATCGCCTACGCCTTTCGGCCTCAGCTTAGGTCCCGACTTACCCTGGGCGGACGAACCTTCCCCAGGAAACCTTAGATTTTCGACGGTAAAGATTCTCACTTCACTCTCGCTACTTATTCCGGCATTCTCACTACTATCTCGTCCACATGTCCTTCCGGTCATGCTTCTACCTACCATAGTAAGCTCCCCTACCCCTGCTAGAAGTTAGAAGTCAGATGTTAGACGTTAGATTATTCCCATCTCTGTATCAGTGTATTTATCCTCTTTCCTAAAACATCATATCTTTCCACTAATTCTTTGTGTTCTTCATTTGTGATGTATTCTAAGTCTTTGCTCATATCCAATAACACCACAACTTCATTACACGAACCTAATGTCATTTTTAGAAATCTTTTAAAATCTGATACAGATTCCTTTCGCCCATATCCTTCTGCTATATTTAACGGTATTGATATCGCAGCTCGCCTTATCTGGCTTACCAACTCATACCTTTCATGCTCAGGATATTTGAGCGTCATCTTCATTATAGTTATTGTTAAGGAGTATGACTCTTTATATACTTCCAAATCTTTATACGATTTTATCATCATGATACTCCTCTCACTCTTCTAACCTCTAACTTCTCACTTCTAACCTCCAGCAAGCCACAGCTTCGGTACACAGTTTGAGCCCCGGACATTTTTCGGCGCAGGTTCACTCGACTAGTGAGCTATTACGCACTCTTTGAATGAATGGCTGCTTCTAAGCCAACATCCTAGTTGTCTTAGCAAACCCACATCCTTTCCCACTTAACTGTGATTTTGGGACCTTAGCTGATGGTCTGGGCTGTTTCCCTCTCGACTACGGAACTTATCTCTCGTAGTCTGACTCCCAAGCTAAATCTATACGGCATTCAGAGTTTGATAGGGTTCGGTAACCCGGTAAGGCCCCTAGCCCATTCAGTGCTTTACCTCCGTTAGACATACTTGAGGCTAGCCCTAAAGCTATTTCGGGGAGAACCAGCTATCTCCGAGTTCGATTGGAATTTCTCCGCTATCCACAGCTCATCCCAAACCTTTTCAACGGTTATGAGTTCGGTCCTCCACGAGACTTTACTCTCGCTTCAACCTGTCCATGGATAGGTCACCCGGTTTCGGGTCTATTGCATGCGACTTTACGCCCTCTTCAGACTCGGTTTCCCTTCGGCTCCGTACCTTCAGTACTTAACCTCGCCACATACAATAACTCGCCGGACCGTTCTACAAAAAGTACGCTGTCGAGCCTTAACGCTCTCCAACTGCTTGTAAACATAGGGTTTCAGGTTCTCTTTCACTCCCCTCCCGGGGTTCTTTTCACCTTTCCCTCACGGTACTTCTCCACTATCGGTCACCAGTTAGTATTTAGCCTTGGAGGGTGGTCCCCCCTGCTTCCCACAAGGTTTCACGTGCCTCGTGGTACTCTGGATCCTGGCCTGTCTCCTCACTTTTCGCATACGGGACTTTTACCCTCTATGGTGTAACCTTTCCTGGTTACTTCTGCTAAGCTCAGAGAATCATTTCGCCAGTCCGCAACCCCAACCTATATTGCTATAGATTGGTTTGGGCTCTTCCGCTTTCGCTCGCCACTACTTACGGAATCTCGGTTGATTTCTTTTCCTGTGGGTACTTAGATGTTTCAGTTCCCCACGTCTCGCCCTGCTACACTATGGATTCATGCAGCAGTACCTGAGCATTTACCTCAGGTGGGTTCCCCCATTCGGACATCTGCGGGTCGATGGCTGTTTGCGCCTCACCGCAGCTTTTCGCAGCTTACCACGTCCTTCTTCGCCTTCTGGTGCCTAGGCATTCACCCTATGCTCTTAGTAGCTTGACCTTCCTCGGTTCTCCTTGTGAATCCCTTCTACCATCTTAATGAGTTTATCCTAAGAGTCACTACGTACTTCTTTCTGTACTAGTTACCCTCTTTTCTTCTCATCTTGCTTTATCTGACATTATATATTTTTCAAGGTACATCATCTCTATTTTATAAGAGATAATTGGTGGGCTCAAATGGAATCGAACCATCGACCTCACGCTTATCAGGCGTGCGCTCTAACCGTCTGAGCTATGAGCCCATGTATCTCTAAGCTCTATGGGCTTAGAAAACTAAACAGTGTAAGGAAAGAAACCCTCTATCGACTGTCTCACAACCGATATCGACCATAAGTAGTGATACCTTTAAGTATCATCCTACTCCTTAGAAAGGAGGTGATCCAGCCGCACCTTCCGATACGGCTACCTTGTTACGACTTCACCCCAATCATCTGCCCCACCTTCGGCAGCGCCCTCCTCTCGGTTAGACTACTGACTTCGGGTGTTGCAGACTCTCATGGTGTGACGGGCGGTGTGTACAAGGCCCGGGAACGTATTCACGGCAGTATGCTGACCTGCCATTACTAGCAATTCCGACTTCATGCAGGCGAGTTTCAGCCTGCAATCTGAACTGGGACTGCTTTTGGGGATTTGCTCCACCTCACGGTCTCGCTTCCCTTTGTAGCAGCCATTGTAGTACGTGTGTAGCCCAGGACATAAGGGGCATGATGATTTGACGTCGTCCCCACCTTCCTCCGATTTATCACCGGCAGTCTCGTTAGAGTGCCCAACTTAATGATGGCAACTAACAACAAGGGTTGCGCTCGTTGCGGGACTTAACCCAACATCTCACGACACGAGCTGACGACAACCATGCACCACCTGTCTCCTCTGCTCCGAAGAGAAGCCCTATCTCTAGAGCTGTCAGAGGGATGTCAAGCCCTGGTAAGGTTCTTCGCGTTGCTTCGAATTAAACCACATACTCCACTGCTTGTGCGGGCCCCCGTCAATTCCTTTGAGTTTCAACCTTGCGGCCGTACTCCCCAGGTGGGATACTTATTGTGTTAACTCCGGCACAGAAGGGGTCGATACCTCCTACACCTAGTATCCATCGTTTACGGCGTGGACTACCAGGGTATCTAATCCTGTTTGCTCCCCACGCTTTCGCGCCTCAGCGTCAGTTACTGTCCAGAAAGCCGCCTTCGCCACTGGTGTTCCTCCTAATCTCTACGCATTTCACCGCTACACTAGGAATTCCGCTTTCCTCTCCAGCACTCAAGAAATACAGTTTCAGATGCAGCGCCGGGGTTGAGCCCCGGAATTTCACATCTGACTTGCATCCCCGCCTACGCGCCCTTTACACCCAGTAATTCCGGACAACGCTCGCCACCTACGTATTACCGCGGCTGCTGGCACGTAGTTAGCCGTGGCTTGTTCCTTGGGTACCGTCATTATCGTCCCCAACCAAAGAAGTTTACAATCCGAAGACCTTCTTCCTTCACGCGGCGTTGCTGCGTCAGGGTTTCCCCCATTGCGCAATATTCCCCACTGCTGCCTCCCGTAGGAGTCTGGGCCGTGTCTCAGTCCCAATGTGGCCGATCAACCTCTCAGTTCGGCTACCGATCGTCGCCTTGGTGAGCCGTTACCTCACCAACTAGCTAATCGGACGCGGGCTCATCTCACACCGGATTGCTCCTTTGATAACAAAGTGATGCCACCTCGTTATGTTATGCGGTATTAGCACTAGTTTCCCAGTGTTATCCCCCTGTGTGAGGCAGATTACCCACGCGTTACTCACCCGTCCGCCGCTATCCTGCATTCAACATTCAATACTCAGCTCCTTTTTGTGTTGGCACTTTATTCAGCGTGAAGCAGAAACTTTAAACATATCATAGTATATGGTTGTTTCTGCTTGACGCCGGCTCAATCTCCAACGTCAGCTGAATACTCAATGTTGAATGCAGGACCGCTCGACTTGCATGTGTTAGGCACGCCGCCAGCGTTCGTCCTGAGCCAGGATCAAACTCTCTAAAAAAACTTTATCTACTTCACTGTATCTCTACAGCTACGTATTGATCTCTTTAGAAAGCCTTTTGGCTCTAAATTACTTACTCGCGTATATCTCGCAAGTTACTCATTAAATCAACGAGTTCCTTTCCTTTCTTACACTGTTCACTTTTCAAAGTCCATAATTCTTAGCCTCAGTCACTCATTACGAGCGACTTTTATATATTACCACGCTATCTTCACTTTGTCAACACTTTTTTTAAAGAATTTTACTCTCTTTTATTAAGTGCTGTTTCGTGCGACAGCTTTAATAATATAACATTTAGGTCATCTTTTTTCAACATTCAAATCTTTCATTTAACATAATTAATTGAAAATATTTGCCCATTGCTCGGCTATTCTCCATATTACCACTTTATAATAGCTATTACTAAGAATCAATTCAAATATTATTTATATTTTAATCAGTAGTAAAATTGGATTATAAATTGGATTATAAAGTTATATATGAAATTGAACTTAATAATCTTGTATCAGGTCACTTTACAATTATACTGAACCTAATGATATGCAATTTATATAAATCTTTAATTGAATGAATATATAAGACTTCTTATATTAATAGAAATAAAAATTTTAATAGCTTTTATATAAAACATTTACTTTTATAATACATAAACAAAAAAGCACTTAACCGTGCCCCTTCAAAAGTATCTCTTCAATTTCAGAACATTATAATCTGTAAATTCAAATTTTGCCAAAATTCCAATTGACTAGCTGCTTTAGTTATTGCAAAATTCAAATAAATTTAGTAAGCCATATATCATGCAATTGTTTTAAACTAATATTAATGCCTATCAATTATCTAATTCAACTTCTTTAACACCACTATTTTATTTCCTTTTGTATTGTATTTTACTTTATCACAAAGATTCTTTACGATGAGTATGCCTCTACCGCTTTCTTTCAAATCCGAAATATCCAAACACTCTTCCGGTTGACTTGAACAATTAAAGTTAAATCCTTCTCCTTCATCCTCGATAATAAAGTATACAAAGTCGTTATCAATACCGGTTCTTACCTTAACCCGCTTGGTTTTATCCTCTTTATTACCGTGTATGATAGCATTTAAAAGCAATTCATTCAATATAACTTTTATTTCAAATAAAATATCATCTCTTACCGGGCCATAACGATCTAGAATAAAATCTACTATATTATTAACCGATTGGCATACATTACACAACTCACTATTTATGCTAAAGTCATATAATTTCGAAACTTTCAAAGCTTTATTCTCCCTTTAAGTTAATAATATTTAAAATCTCAATATAATGATACCCATCATATGAAATTCATAAACACTATTAACTTTCCAGCTTATATTTGCAAAACTTGTTACCGTTTTACACATGGTATTATTTAATCAGCAACCTGCGGAATTTTTCCAAAACCTTTTTTTCCAAACGAGACACATACATTTGCGACACTCCCAATTTCTCGGCAATTTCTTTCTGTGTCTTGTTGTTAAAGTATCTCATTTCAATGAATGATTTTTCAGCATCGTTGAATTTATCAAGGCTTTTGATTAAAAAATCCCTATTTTCAATTTTTTCAAAAGTTGTATCCTCTTCACCAATAGTTTCATGCAGCTCAAGGTCATCATCATTGTAAACATTCTGATCAAAAGATTGCATATTATATGCATTGTTGGATTCAATTATCTCCATAACAGTTTCTTCACTGATATTAAGATATTTTGCTATTTCATCAATTCTCGGAGGTCTGGACAACTCCTGGGTTAAAATCTCACGAGCATGAGTGACTTTTTGGTATACTTCATATATTCTTCTGGGTATTCTTATTACAGATGCTTTATCCCTGAAAAACCTTTTAATCTCACCTATTATAGTGGGAGTTGCAAAGCTGGTAAATTTGACTCCTTTATCCACATCAAAACGCTCAACAGCTTTTATCAATGCAATAGAAGCTACTTGATAAATGTCCTCGTAATCAACACCTCTATTGACGAACTTTTTTGAAATTATTTCAGCAAGATATAGATATTTTTTTACAATCTCATTTCTGACCTCTACACTCTTTGTATTCTTAAACTCCACAAACAAATCATTGCTGTCATCATTTGTCTTGTATATGTTATCAATGTTCTGTGTCATAATTAAATACTCTCCTCAAGTATTTTTGACATGGACAAAATATAATTGTTGGAAGTGCATAACTCCACATTATCCATCAACGCATTTATGATATCTATTGCCAAACGGTCATTCTCAGCATCAAAAATACACTTCAGCGACGTATCTTCACAGCAAAAAGTAATCTTGATTTCTTTCCCGGAAACAATAAAAATAATTTTATAGGCATCTGCAACTTTGCTTCCTATATTGACTATTTTACTGCATACTTCCGAAATTGACACCTTGATATCCTCAATAACTTCTATATCGAATCCCACTCTATTTGCGAGGCTTGACGCCACCAGTCTTGCTGTACTTACGTATTCTGCTTTAAATGGCAAAGTAAGCTCTATTGTATCCATAATCCTTCCCACCTCTTAACCAATTTGAAAAACCTTGTCTAACCCGGTTATGGTAAACAATTTTTTTATATTGTCTTTAAGATTTACAATAACGACCTTCTTTTCATACTGTTTAGCTTTCTTTAATGCTCCTACGAATATTCCAAGACCGGTGCTATCTATATAATCCAACTCTTTGCAGTCAATAATCAGATCTTTTTTGTTTGTTTCTACAATATTATATAATTTTTCCTTTAGCTCGTTGGAAGTATATATATCTATTTCGCCATTAAGAGTTATTTTAACAGAATCACTTAAAACTTCCTCAATCATTTTTAAGTCTCCAGACATTCTTACATCCTCCTTATATACTTTCTAATGCTGTGATTGGTATCAGTCATTTAAAAACTTACATTTTTTAAGCCTGTCAATTCTATCTTTACTCTATCTTAAAATCACCTATGACCAATCAATTTTTACTACTTCATTTTACTGAAGTTGATTTCCTTTGTAAGAACCCTGCCTTTAATCGACAGAAGTGTATAATTTCTCGAAGACCGGATGAAAATGAATGTTAATTTTTCTCGAGAAACATGCATAAAAAATACACTTATAATTATTTTATACCATCCCGACATGCTTTCGCAACTTTATATTTTTTATCAACTTACTAATATATAAATACAAAATTATTGTGCAAACATGAATTCGGTTCATTTTTTAAACAGAAAAAATATCATAATTAAAGGATACAGCATATTTCACTGTATCCTAAACAAAAGTTCTATTTATTGTTCATGTATTTTTAGGCATGCTATATTTTATTTTTAAACCGATTCGTATTTCATGGCATTGATAATTTATTCTTTGGGTTTCATTGTCGGGAACAACAGTACATCCCTTATGGAATAGGAATCGGTTAAGAGCATAACCAATCTGTCTATTCCGATACCAAGACCACCAGTTGGAGGCATTCCATATTCAAGTGCTGTTATAAAGTCATCGTCCATCATATTTGCTTCTTCATCCCCAGCTTCCCTCTTTGCAACCTGATCCAAAAATCTTTCCTTCTGGTCAATAGGATCATTCAACTCCGAGTACGCATTAGCCATTTCTCTGCATGTGATAAACAACTCGAATCTTTCTGTTAAAGATGGCATATCAGGCTTTCTTTTGGTAAGAGGAGATACTTCTACAGGGTAATCCAGAATAAATGTGGGTTGAACCAGATGTTCTTCCACAAATTCCTCAAACATAAGGTTCAGTACTTCTCCCTTTGTAGGATTGCCCTCTATGTGAACTTTCTTTTCCTTAGCAATATTCCTAGCCTCTTCGTCACTGGTTATATTATTAAAATTAACTCCGGCATATTTTTCAACTGCTTCAATCATGGTCATTCTATTCCAGGGAGGTGTAAGGTCAATTTCCTGCCCCTGATAGGTAATCTTTGTAGTTCCCAAAACCTCTTGGGCCACAGTAGAAATAAGCTGCTCGGTTAATTCCATCATTCCCTTGTAATCGGTATATGCCTCATACACTTCCATTAAAGTGAACTCCGGATTATGCTTTACCGACATACCTTCATTTCTAAACATTCTGCCTATCTCATAAACTTTTTCCAGTCCTCCGACTATAAGACGCTTTAAATAAAGCTCAGGTGCAATTCTTAAATACATATCGATATCAAGAGTATTATGATGTGTAACAAACGGTCTTGCCGCTGCTCCTCCCGGTATAGTGTTGAGGATTGGAGTCTCTACCTCCAAAAAACCTCTGTCGTCCAAGAATTTTCTTATAGCTTTAATTATCTTACTTCTTACTATAAAAGTATTTCTGACATCAGGATTTACAATCAGGTCAACATATCTCTGTCTGTATCTTAGATCAACATCCTTTAATCCATGCCATTTTTCAGGCAACGGCTGAAGAGATTTTGATAAAAGCACTATTTCCTGTACTTTTACTGATATTTCTCCTTTATGGGTTTTAAATACTTCTCCCTTTACTCCAACTATGTCACCAATATCAAATTTCTTGAATTCTTCATAGACTTCTGCACCTACTTCATCCATTTTAACATATATCTGTATCTTACCGTCTCTATCACGCACGTCACAAAAGCTGGCTTTTCCCATTCCTCTTTTTGACATTAACCTTCCGGCAACAGAGACAAAGGCACCCTCCATACTTTCAAAATTATCAACTATGTATTTAGTTGAATGGGTAACATCATATTTTACAATCTTAAAAGGGTCTTTCCCATTTTTCTGTAATTCAGCGAGTTTCACCCTTCTCACTTTCAATATTTCATTGAGGTCTTCATACTCAACATTTGCATTTTGGCTATTATGAAGATCGTTATTTGCATCTCTTTCAGGCATTACTCTTCCTCCCAAATAATAAATTTTGGGAGCTTTCAGCTCCCCTAAATCTCTCATCCATTAATCCGTTAAAAAGAGATTAGACTTCTGCGGGGAATAATATCCCTTAAGTTTTCCCCTTTGCTTTTACTCAAAAGAGGTTTAATCATTAAAATAACAGTCTACAAAAAGTAAACTGTTATTTTAACACATATTATATATTAACATTAAATACATTTACAACAATATTTTTATTATTTTTTTATATCTATTATTTTATACTTTGCAATCCCATCCGGAACTACCACATCAACAACAGTTCCCTTTTCCTTACCCATAAGTGCTCTTCCTACAGGAGATTCATTTGATATTTTAAATTCGCTCGGATTAGCTTCCGCTGAACCGACAATATAATATTCAATTTCCTCATTATATTCCATATCCAATAAAATAACCTTTGAACCAAGGCTCACTACATCAGTTTTTACATCATCTTCATCTATAACCTTTGCATTCTTTAACATATTTTCAAGCTGTACTATTCTTCCCTCAACATGAGCCTGCTCGTTTTTGGCTTCATCATATTCGGAATTTTCAGATATATCACCAAAAGAAAGAGCTTGTTTAATCCTCTCTGCTACTTCTCTTCTCTTAACCGTCTTCAAAAATTCCAACTCTTGTTCCAACTTCTGTAATCCCTCATACGTCAGAACAACTTCTTTATTAACCATTTGAAGCCTCTCCTTTACTTTGATTTTCGTGTTGATAATATATGCATTTATTTCTTATTTATTCTAAAACATTATATTTCGTGCTAAGCAGGTCTCTATTAGAGTTAAATACTTAAATTTAGGATATTTTTTTAAATCCTTTAATTAGCAAACTCCAATGTTTCACTGTTTTATCCAGGAACAAAATCCAAACCACCTGTTTTTTAGCAAATTCAACGAGAATGAAATATACACCGCACCGAGACCGTAATACAATGCATTTTAAATGCTAAATAGGATGTTCAGACATATAATTGGAAGTTGCTTTACATCAACCTTAAAACTCAAAAAAATTATAAGTCTAACCAATTCAAGTCAATTTAAACTTTTTTTAATTATAGACCACTAATCCCATATTGTCAATAAGCAGGATAAAAAGATTACCATGGGTACACCTAGCTTAATTAGCACCCATCCTTACACAATACTTGCTTCTGCAAGTTAAAACATCGCCACGAAGAGAATTTTTACCTCTTTTCCGGCTGTATAATGTTATAAATAGCCTTTAACATAAAAACCCTCTTCAATAAAATATTCTTTTATTGACTCAATAGTCTTTAAATCTAAAAGATTATGCAAATTATCAATATTTTCATCCTTTTTATTTGTTAAAACAATCTCTGCAATCTCAGTCGAACTATAAAATTTGAATATTTCCTTTTCAAAGGCTTGCAAATATTTATCTCCAAGTCCTATATCTATTCCGCATATAACTGTTTTTTTTACTTCCGGAAGTAAGTCTTCAAGTTCACCATAATTTATTATTATAGAATTTGAATCAATACTGTATTTTATGCCATTAATTTTTATATTGCCATAATTTATTATCAAATCACAGTTTTTTAAAACATCCTCCAAATTGTCTGTAATTCTTACTGACAGGCCAGTTTCATCACATATTTCTTCTATCTTTTTATCCATAGACTCTTTTTGATCAGTTACCAACGTAATGAATTTTACAACAGGAGATAAAAGCTTAATAATTAAATACGGCAATAAATCATCTTCTCCCTGAATTACAGCTATATCAATTTCTCTAATGCTAAATCCCTTTTTCTCACAAAGGTCATTGAGAATATATTCCGCTAATGCAGTATAGACAATTTTCCCATCAAAGTTGCTTTTCTCACAGCTTTTCAAAGAACAACTGCAGATTGCAGGCATAATGCACTTAGTTATAGAGTTCTCGCTACATATTTTAGAAATTATTTTATCAAGTCTATTTTTTTTAGCTTTCCCCAGATTATTGAATTCTTCCAATGTATACGGCAGTTTTATTCCTTGAATAGCCAAACTGCTGTCCACTTGGATTTTTTCACCCATCACAAGCTTTATTTTAATCAGTCTTCTTAATTTCCCAAATAACCCCGGCAAAAATATCCATTTAAAAAAAATAGAAATTATACTTCCTGAGTTATTTTCGCATGTTTTATCGCTATCACCCATAAAGTAAAGCAAAGCTATTTTTTTCATAATATGTTTACCTTTGCTGCATTTGCGCCAGTATTTCTAATAGTATTCCTATTATCAACACGGTATAATTATTCTATAAAATAATCGTCAAAATCCGTTTCAGGCATAATAGCAATTTATTCTTTCCATAGATATTTATTTGTAAATATATACATTATCTTTATTTTTCTCCTGCCACTCCTGATAATTGTTTATATCTTTCAGATTCTTTTTCAATACTTCCCAGATATCAGCGGTCACAAAATTGCTGCTCCATGCACATGTCCCGGCCAAATTGTATTTATGAACCAAAGAAGCTCTCAGATTAATTGAATTTGCATCCTCTATCCAAATTTTATTAACAGTGTTTTCTTTCTCGTAATACGCGTAAAACTGTCCACTTTCCTCTTCCCATACAACTTTAGCATTATTTTGAAGTACTACATTTCGTGCCGCTTCCATGGACAACGCTTTACTTTCAAGAGTCTTTTTTCCTGATGCATCTGTTGTTTCAATCCACAAGCGAGTATAAAACGGAATACCTAAAAGCAGTTTCTCAGGTGGAACTTTCTCCACTTCAATAGCCCGCTTAATACGACCTTCCGCCCAGGTTATCTGTGCTACCGAACCGGCAACCGGACTTGTTCTCCAATGCTGGTCATAGGTCATGTACATAACATAATCAACAACTTCGCTTAAAGCCTTTTTATCGTAACATTGCATATCATTTACATCCACTGAAACAACCAGTCCCTGTTCTTTCAAAAAAGGTGTTATTTCCCTAACAAATTGAGTGAAAGCATCTCTGTCTTTCGGGTACATATTTTCAAAATCAATATTAATGCCATCAAGCTTGTAAAGTGCAGCATAGGCTAATATTTCCTTTATAAGATTGTCCCTGTAATTAGTGTTGTTCAAAAACTCACTGGCCATATTGCTGTCACTAAAATCATTGGCCAGAAGAGCCCAAACCTTATATCCATTGGCATGAGCCCATTCAACATATTGAGAATAGGCCCTGTTTATAAGTTCTCCATTGGCGTTTTTGAGCTGAAACCATGTGGGAGATACCACATCAAGACCTTCAATGTTATTCATGGCTGATAGATCGTTTCGCCTCTCATATACCTGGTCCCAAACCAAATTCAGCTTGCCCTTTTCCGGCTTCCAGTCGGTATTATTTTCTTCTTTCTTGGGCGCATCCTGCGCAACTATATTTTTTACTTCCACGAAGCGTTTCTCTATATAACCGATGGCTCCATCCCAAGTTCTGACCTTGTACCAATCGCCATACTCACCGAATACTCTTAACTCTGCCTCTTTCTGATTTTGTGAATTTTTATCAAACTTTCTTATTATGGGGTACTTTATTGAATGGCCTTTTCTCACAACAGCTTTAGGACTTACTGGCTTTGCAATTTGTTTTTCACTGCTTTTATTATCAATTATGATAACATTACTGCTTTCAATATAAGCTATTTCAATATTGTAAAAATCACTTAAAAACTCAATGGGTACATAAACTTGTCCACTGTCTTTGATGACAGGTATATTCAATTTCATGGGCTTATTGTTAACCAACGCCTCTAAGCTATCGGTCTTCATGCGTATAACTCTGTTTTCGGTGGTAACAGAGACAATATTTAATGTATCATCCCAGTATATATGCTTGTCAATATACTTTTTTACAATACTGAAGGGTAGTAATATTTCTCCTTCCAATATTTTCGGTTCCTGAGCAGATACATCCTGCTCATCTTCTACAACGAGAACTAGCTTACCCTCGTCAAAAGCAGGTACTACTTCATTGTTCGGCTTATAATATCTGTAATATACATAATAAGCTCCTGCTGCCAATACTGCAATAACCAATATCAACCAAAATAATCTACTGCCGGATTTCTTCTTCCTCAACTATGATCCCCCTCGGCTAAATAAAAAGTCAAAACTGCTTTAACATTTCCACATTATTATACTATAAAAAATCAAATATCCATATGGAATAAAAAGGAGGCCGTTTCCGACCTCCAGTACCTTTTCCATAAATAGCAGTCAGTATAATAAAATAGGAGTTATTGCTTGTTATATGGTCAATTTGCTTCCTAACATTATTTTTAAATTTTTTAGCATTTTTTCATCGGGTTCAAAATAAAGTGTTACTTTTCTGCCACTACTGTTAATCACTGCATAGTATACATTTGGAGAATCCATGGATGACACAGCTTTAATTATCAATGGTGCTTTTGCAATTGACTCATTATATTGGCTGCTTGAAACTTTCGCCATTTGTTCAATATCTTTACACGTAGTAGAATAGAGAGGTTTTCTTTTTTTCTTATTTATAATCTTGTCAATGTCAAGATCCCCATTGGTAAGAGAATACTCATACTCAACATTCAAATTGCCTATAAAATGCTTAGCTGCATAAACTATTCCAACATATGCTATGACTACAATTCCATCCGGAAAAAAATATGCAGTTACCACCATAGATACTAAAAATGCAATCAAAACTATACCCAATGCTTTTAGGTACTCTTTTGGTCCCTTCTTCTTAGAAACTATTCTCTCTACAAAAATATCCATTACGTTCCTCCCAAAATTCTAATTACAAGTACTTTATTATTTTATCCTCAAATTCATTATAAATCAATGGCTTATATAACACATCGTGTTCATTTATAACATGACTAAACTCTTCATTTTCCTGATGATCTAATGGCAAAATCAATAAAACATCCAATTCCGGAAAATCATTTTTAATATTTTTAATTAATTCATCTATATGCTCATCCATTGAACTCAAATCAAAAATTATAAACTTAGGTTTTTCTTCCGATATAAAGCCAAAGTAAAATTTAAAGTTATTTACAACATCGAAATTTTCTGCTCCTAATTTTACTAAAGCTTCCCTAATATCATAGCTTTCATCTGTATCGGTGCTAAATATGGCAAATTTAGTATCAAAAGCCGATTGCGATTTTTTATAATCCCTAAGCGAATTAAAATAAGATCGTTCCAGTTTTGTTATTTCTATATTCAAATTTTTTATGTTTTCTTCCGATGTATTGATAAATTGAATACCGTAGCTATATCCTCCATATTGAGTATTTTGCTTTCTTAATATTTGGGCTCTGGTTCTAAAACTATTACCGGATGCAAAAGCAGTAGATATTTCTATAATATCATTAACAGAAAAATTGGCACTGCTAGTTACCATTGCACCGCCCTTGCTTAAATTCAATATGGTAGCTTCAAAATACTGTTTATTGTTCGTTTCTTTGCAAGAACCAATCTCTGATATTTGAGAAGACAGTTCCACATCAAAGCGTACATGTTTTCTAAGGTTATAATATTTTTTAGCATTATGGAATTTTATTGTAATAGTAGATGAACTCTTTAAACTGATATCGGAAATCTCTCCCTCTACAATATATTCATATCCATGTTTTTGAAATTTAAAGTTTGCTTTATTTCCAACGGATAGATGGGATAAATTACTTTGACCTGAAATAATATCAATACTATCAAAACTGCTGTATAAAACAGGATATACAGTCCACACTTTATCAGTATCAAACTTGGCTTTTATAAGATTTACATACTGAATAATTTCAAACAATTCATGACTGTCAACAGTTATAACACTCATAAACTATCTCCTTCGGAAATCCATGTATTAAGTAAAAATGAAATATTGACAGACAGTATCGGAAATATAAATATGTAAATTACGAAAGAATTATTTTTTTACTATAATTATAGACATTTTTTAGCTTATATTAATATTCTATAATTAATTTAAAACTATGTGAAGTACTAAATTTTTAAGGAGAAAGTCCCAAAAATCTAGAAGCGCCGAAAATATATCTCTAATTGAGTTTAAAAATAAAAAGCAGGAGTCTAAGCATATGCCTAAACTCCTGCTTAAAATATTACCAATCAGCTATTAAAACTCTTTAGATATTCCGAGTAAGTACTGTTTCATCTTAGCATAGTCGATTGAATTTACATCTCCATTTTTATCAACATCTGCTGCTTTAAGTGCATCTCCACTTAACTTGTTAATACCCAACAAATGAGCTTTTAATAATGCGTAGTCAATTGAGTTTATATCACCATCAAAGTTAATATCTCCAAGAACTATATCTTCACCACCCGGATTAGTTCCTCCTCCGTTGCTAGGAGTATTTCCTTTTTCATCAAGGTAAGCTGTAGCCCAAGCAAATGGTGCATTCCAGTTTATAGTAATTTCGTTTGTTGACCAGGAGTCTATATGATCCATGAAGCATTTTTGTGGTGGAGTATCTTTCTTCATTGCAGCATTTATAGTTGGATCCTGGAAGTTCGAGTTCGGTCCTCCGGAAACACATCCAGCTGGTGGTTTCGGGAACTTCTTGCTAAGCTGGTATGCCCAGAATCTGTGGTGAGGATTTTGAAGCGGACGTTCACCGTATCCAGTTACATAGCACTGATCCAGAGCATTTCTACCTAAAATGTAATCCATGCTTGATGTCATTCCATCCAGGTACTTGGTATCTCCTGTATATTCATACGCATAAGCGAATACTATCATAGTATTTAATATGAATGAGTTAGAACCCCAAGGATAGTTGCCGTTCCTGTCTGCTTTAATTGGCAATCCATATCCCTGTTCTTCAATATTTGCAAGCCATACATCAGCTGCTTTTGCTATATTCTGTCTAGCTTTTTGGATTTCGGATTCTCCCAAATCATTCGGTATAAGTGCAAGGGAAACTGTTCCCAATCCTTGAGTGCTACCCCATGTGAAGCATCCATAGAGACCATCGTCTTCACCGCTTGATAAAATTGACGGCATTTCGAGGTAGTGTCTCGATGACTTAATGTAATCCTTATATTCAGATTTACCTGTTGTGATAAAGAGCTCACAAGCAGCCCAGTAGAATTCATCTTCTACATACTCGTCATTGTATGGTCCTCCACCAGGTTGTTCATTAGGCGCATAAATCTTCGGATGTTTCTTTGCTGCTTCCCATGCAGCTTCAGCAGCTTGCAAGCACTTATTGGAATATGAAGGATCTATGTCTTTCCAGATACGTGCAGCCTGTGCAGCAGTTGCAGCCAAGTTCAATGTTGCAGCTGTACTTACAGGACGCAAATATCTCTGTTTAGGATCTTCATGTGGTAATAATCCCAATGCAGTCCATGATTCGTCATGTACTTTATGATGTACCATTCCAGCTAAATCCGGATCTTTGCTTGACGGTACCTGCATCTTTAATATGAAGTCCATTTCCCATTTTGCTTCATCAAGAATATCGTAGAGTCCATTGCCACTTTCAGGAATATTCATTGAACCGTCTTTATATGGAGCAAGGTGGAGAACATTATCCTTCTTTGCTCTTTCATACTGGTTCAACATAGTCCAGAGAGAAATACCACCGTTAACAACGTATTTTCCATGGTCACCGGCATCGTACCATCCGCCGCTTACATCAAGAGAATAGTTCTTTTGTCCTGTATTAGGCCATGTAGGAACGTTTGTGTCTCCCAAATTAGGATAAACGCCAATGTGACCTGCAGGTCTAGTAAGGTCTTGTCTTCCCGCATAAGGCATTTCTATTGCTATACCACTTCTGTTGTGATAGAAGTATTTAATTGCATCCATTTTCATATCAGAAAGTATGTCTTCTGATATATCAAATTTGTGGCTGTAATTCTTACTGCTGTTTGTATCAACCTTGAAGTAGTATCCCTTTCCAGGTGTTGTGAAATCTGAGAAATCAATTATATGTACATAATCCTGTGAATCTTTGTCTAAACCTTTTACTTTAGTGGTACCAGTCTTTACTGCTCTTCCACTGCTGTCATAAAGAGTCCAGCCCACCGGAGATGTGGAATTAGTAACAACAGTAGCTTTCTTAGCTCTGTTAGGATAATAACCAACCTGGTTAACCCTTACATCAGGCATTTCCAAAACCTCAATTACAGGTTTATCATGCAAAGGATCGTACAATGAAATATCATCAAAGTAAATTTCTGTACCTGCTGTATTCAGAGCACCACCAGCATGGAATGTGAATTCAACAGTTTCATCTGTTGCACTGTTCATTGTAAATTCCGCTTGAACTAATTTTGGAGATGTAGTCAAATCTATCTTTTGCCACTGATTATTCCAGTAATCGGTATACGGTTCACCTTGCATTCCTATTTTAGCGTATACTTTAGCACCATTCTTGTTAGACCATACTTTAAAACGCACAGTATATGTATGTCCTTGCACAAGGGTTATACCTCTATGGCGCATCTGACAGCTCCATTCATTTTGACCAGGATTTGTTATTTTCAGCACCAAAGCTCCGTTTTTAATATCAAAGTCACAAACTCCGCCGCTGTCTTCACAGGTATGCCATGGATAGCAAAGTCCTTCATCAAAAGTTCTTTCATAGAGCAAATCCTTTTGATAAGGCGGCAATTCTGGATGGTTGTCCTCACCGGCATACACCGCGGGCTGTATAGATGTCGTTAAAAGAGTAGTAACTGCGAATGCAGCTATTACTGATTTTAATTTGTTGGCATTCTTCACCCTATTGTAAATCATACTCTACCTCCATATTATTTATATTTTTTTATAAATTTTTATACATTTTTTACGTAACAGTTCGATATCAATTTGCTTTTTTAACCCCCCTTAACAAAGATTTCGAACTGACTCGTAAATAAACATAGCAAAATTGACAATAAAAAGCATAATACACCTATATTATGCAAACTATAATATTTAGCTAGGAATATTCCACCAAAAGAGCAAGTTAATTGCCAAAATTAGATATAAATACATTGAAATGTTGCTTGCTGAAATGAAATACAACAAATATAACTTGATATGTTCATAGAAAGAACAATAGAAATATTAGTTACTAATTAAAATATTAATTTTATAATAAGATCCTACTAATTTTAATTATATAAAAGAAACAAACTTTTATCAACTATTAAATTATACATCGTTTAAATCCGGAAATATTCAATTACATAATATTCTTTTATTAAACCAGTAATTTTCAGCAAATCTTATATATCGTAATTTTTTATATTGTAAATTCTTTTATACTATTTTCATATTATTAACTATTATACTTATTCGCAGCCCAAAAATTTTTTAGGGGGTTTAAATTTAATTTTAAATAAAAATTTTTTAAAAAAAGAAGACCAATTTATCTCATTGGTCTTCTTTTTATTTGGGCTATATTTTGTATAATTTAGGAGATTAGTACATTCCACCCATTCCGCCGCCCATTCCGCCGGCCATTCCAGCACCTGCGGCTTCTTTTTCAGGCTTATCGGCAACAATTGACTCTGTTGTAAGAACCATTGATGCAACTGATGCTGCATTCTGCAATGCAGATCTTGTAACCTTTGCAGGGTCAACTATACCAGCTTCTATCATATTTACATATTTTTCATTCAGAGCATCAAATCCTATACCAGGTTCACTTGATTTGAGCTTTTCAACTATAACTGAACCTTCAAGACCAGCATTTGCAGCTATTTGTCTAACAGGCTCTTCCAAAACTCTCAAAATAATCTGTACACCTGTCTTTTCATCTCCGGATACAGTGTCTAACAATTTTTCAACTTTTGGAATAGCATTTACTAAAGCTGTTCCTCCACCTGCTACAATACCTTCTTCAACAGCAGCTTTTGTAGCAGCTAAAGCATCTTCTATTCTCAATTTCTTTTCTTTCATTTCAGTTTCTGTTGCAGCACCAACTTGGATAACTGCTACACCACCGGAAAGTTTAGCAAGTCTTTCCTGTAATTTTTCTCTATCGAAATCTGAAGTTGTTTCTTCAATTTGTGCTTTTATAGAAGCAATTCTCTTCTTAATTTCTTCCTGACTGCCTGCACCGTCAACTATAATTGTATTTTCTTTCTGTACTTTAACCTGTCTTGCTCTACCTAACTGTTCAAGTTTAGTTTCTTTTAAGTCCAAACCAACTTCTTCGGAGATAACTTCTCCACCAGTTAATATTGCTATATCCTGAAGCATAGCCTTTCTTCTGTCACCAAATCCTGGCGCTTTAACAGCTACGCAAGTAAATGTTCCTCTCAATTTATTAACTACTAATGTACCGAGTGCTTCACCTTCAACGTCTTCAGCAATAATAACAAGTTTCTTGCCCTGCTGAACGATTTGTTCCAATATAGGAAGGATTTCCTGAATATTGCTGATTTTTTTATCTGTGATTAAAATATACGGATCATCCAAAACAGCTTCCATTTTTTCTGTATCAGTAACCATGTATGCAGATACATAACCTCTGTCAAACTGCATACCTTCAACTACTTCAAGACTTGTTCCCATAGTCTTGGATTCTTCAACAGTTATAACACCGTCATTTGTAACTTTTTCCATTGCATCAGCAATAAGGTTTCCTATAACTTCATCATTAGCTGAAATTGCTGCAACTCTTGCAATGTCTTCCTTACCTTTTACTTTCTGGCTAACTTCTTTAATTCCCTCAACTGCTGCATCAACAGCTTTAGCTATACCTTTTCTGAGTATCATCGGATTTGCACCAGCTGCAACATTCTTCAAGCCTTCTCTTATTATTGCCTGTGCAAGAAGTGTTGCTGTAGTTGTTCCGTCTCCTGCTACATCATTTGTCTTTGTAGCAACTTCTTTAACAAGCTGTGCACCCATATTTTCAAACGGATCATCAAGTTCAATTTCTTTTGCTATTGTAACTCCATCATTTGTGATCATCGGAGAACCGAATTTTTTATCTAAAACAACATTTCTTCCTTTAGGACCAAGGGTTACTTTAACTGTGTCTGCTAATTTATTAACACCAGCTTCAAGCGCTCTTCTAGCATCTTCACCAAATTTTATTTCTTTTGCCATAAATCATAAACCTCCTTAATATATTTTTAATAGTAGGATTAGACCATTTCTAAAAACAAAACAGATTGCATAGGGGGAATATTAAAACAAAACTTAAGCTACGGACCGCTATACAATATCTTCATAAAACCGGACATATCAAATTTGTAGAAATGGCGATAACAAAATTTTTAGATATTATAATCTTATTCAACTATTGCTAAGATATCACTCTGTTTAAGAATTGTGTATTCCTGACCATCAAATTTAACTTCAGTGCCGGCATATTTACTTATTATAACTTTATCTCCTACTTTAACTTCCATTTTTACTTCTTTTCCGTCCACTACAGTACCCGGACCTACTGCTATTACTTCAGCCATTTGTGGCTTTTCTTTTGCCGAACCGGGTAATACTATACCACTCTTCGTAGTTTCTTCGCTTTCTACCATTTTTACTACTACCCTATCTGCTAAAGGTTTTAATGTCATAAACAGAACCTCCTCTAATATTTATTTTATTTTAAAATGGTTATGTACCAATTTATTAGCACTCACTTAAAGTGAGTGCTAATCACAATAATAATAATATTATATTACCCGTTTTTATATCAAACATTCATTTTTTCGATATTTTATCATTTTGAGTCAATAGAAAGAAATTAGATTCTCATTAATTCTTAATTCATCAAATTACTTTAATTTTCACTTTTAATTGTGAATTTTAGATCCTATTATTGTTCGTCTTTTATATAAACGTTTCTCTTATAAATAAACGTTTCAGAAAAAACTTTTCACTTTTCATCTTCAAACTTCAACAAGTAAGCTGCTTGCAAAATAAAATACATGTTTTTCGAAAAGCAATCACCTTCATTTCACTTTACTTTTCGAAAAACATGTAAATCTGTTTGAATTCAGTTTCTCAATATAATATTCTTCTCATTTCTCAATCCGATCTCTTTGATATAAGTTATCTAGTTATAGTATTCTAAACAGTGCTTCAAAACTAATATATCGGATTTTTGTAGTAATAAATACGACTTTCTACTATATTATATATTATATTGTCTCCTCTTGAAAACAATACTTTATCGTAAGCTGCTGCGTATGAACCGGATTTTATAGTATTAATCAAACTGTGATTGTTAGCATCGAACAACAAAAGTTTTGAGCCATTTGAAGCTATAAAATAATTACCGTCGTTTGAAAATGCACCGGAATTCGGATATGCACCGGTATCAAACTCATCGAACTTCCTTTCAAGATTTGTGGCATCGAAGTCAAATATGGTATATCCATCTCCATTGCCGCTGCCACAACATAACACTAAATGCTTGCCATCGTTTGAAATATTCATATCTCTTGCGTTTCCACCGGCATTATTAATTTTCTGCTCAATTTTAAGTTCTTTTGTAACTTCATTAAAGGAATATCTGTAAAGACTGCTCGGACTTGTACCGGAGTCGGCAAAGAACAAATTATTATATATAGGATCGTATTCAATTAACCCTGATTTATATACGCTGACCTCAATAGAATTCAGCACTTTTTTCTCTTGTATATCAATTATACTAATATACCCCTTAGGCCAATCATCCGAAATAGCAAAAGCAATATTTTCTTCTCCATACACTATCCCGTTGTAAGAATATGGAGTATCAATGTAATAAACAGAATCCTCATTGATATCTATAACAGCAATCCTTTTATCCGATTTTAGAGATACAACTATTCTGTCATTCTCAAAATCGTAACTCAATTTGTTAGGTATAGCAGAAACTTGATATTGAGCAATAACTTCCTTGGTCATTACATTGATAATCTTTACTACATTCCTTGTATCTGCGGCAATAATCCAACCACTCGGCAAGGCAATCGGTTTTATCGGAAGATACCCTTCAAGATATCCTTCTTCAATGCTTTCAATTATATCAACAGTATCACTTATATTCTGAACAGTTATATTCACAAAAGCCGGTTCGCTTTCACCTGCTTCATTAGATACTGTCAACGATATACAGTACTGCCCTGCCATATCAGGTGCGAAGTTAGCTTTTACCATATTTTCATTTTCTATCACAACTTGACTATTTCCTGGCTTTGAAACTATTGCCCATTCGTATTCAATATAAGTTCCGCTTCCCTTATCGCTTGCACTTCCATCTAAGTTTACTTCAATACCTTTTAAAGCAATTCTATCGCCTGTTGTACGGGCAGTAGGACTTTGCAGTACTTGCGGCGGTTCAACTTCTGCTTGAATAATACCGCTTTGGTTTATATACAGTATATCTGTTCCCGCATCATATACAATTTTGCCTCCTCTTGAAAAAGAAACATTGCACTTACTGCCGGAAGCCTTGCTTACAACGCCTATCGCTTTGTGATTCTCTACATTAAATATTTTTACCTCAAAACCATTTGAAGCAACCAAATATTTACTATCAAGTGAAAAATCCGCTGATCTTGGATATGCTCCTATATCCCATTCACCAAATTTTTTGTTAATATCCGAACTGTCAATATCAAATATGGTATATCCCTTTCCATTTCCTCCGCCACATGAGAAAGCAACATGCTTTCCGTCAACGGATATTGCCAAATCCTGTCCGTTAGAACCAACATCATTACTAATCTGCTGTGTTTCCAAGCTGAAAGTATTTTCATCAAAGGAGTATCTGCCCAAAGTGCTAGGACTGTATCCTAGTTCACCGGCAATCAAATTGTTTTCTTCCTTATCGTAAACCATTATGCCATATTTCTCTTTCACACTTATACTGTTTTTTATTTTTCCTTTTATGATATCAACAACATAAATTACTCTACCAGTCCCATTTACTCCCAGAACAAAAACAATTCCTTTTTCTCCCAAAGTTATATCAACAATATTATTGCCTATATCTATGTATGTAATTTTTTCAGTTTTCATATTTATTTTTGCAATGGAATTATTATCCTTAAGGCTAACCAATAAAATTTCCCTTTCAAAGTCAAATTCCATCCTGTCAGGTGTACCATCGACAACAAACTCTTTTCCGTGGGTACCTGTAAATACATTCAGGAATATAACTTTATTTGATGCTTTACTCTTTACAATTATCCATCCATCGGAAAGAGGTATATAGTCACTGAAATCGTAACCTGTTAAATAATTTTTGGTAAAGGCATTTTCGTCAATATCATCGGTTGTTGCACCAAATTCCTTAATTTTTACATTCAATGTCTTTTCGTCACTTGTAACCCTTCTATTGCTAACAGTTACCCCCAATACATAATCTCCTGCCGTGTCCGCAGTAAAATTCGGATTCTTAATGGAGGGGTTATCTATTAAAGCATTGCTCTCTGAAGGTTGTGAAATTACTCTCCAGTTATAGGATAGTGATTCTTCCCGTGGTACAGAGCCAATAGAATTGCCCAGAGACACATTGAATGATTTATAGGATACTATATTGTTATCCTTTAACTCTAAAGGAATTGGAGTCGATTGTGCTATTAGTGATGTCGCCGGTGAGTTATTTACAGGAAAATCTTTAATTTTACCAGTCAAATATTGCTTAAACAATTCGTAATCTATGGAATCTACCACACCATTTACATCCAAATCAGCTGCCTTAACTCCATTTTCACTGGGGAACTTATCAATATTTCCCAAAACATATTTCTGCAAAATTATTAAGTCTAATGAATCAACACTGCCATCTCCATTTACGTCCCCATAAACAAAATTACTTCCTGTGTCTGCAAAAACATTGGCACGACTTCCTGGAATAAACTGAACAGCAATTAATGCAGCAAGTAAAAACAACGACAACTTCTTAAAATTGAACATTTTGTCTTCCCCCTAATATAAATTATTATATTATAGTAAATAGATGGCAAAATTATATCAAACAATATCCTAACTATCAACAATATTAATTTCTTAGTAATGCTTCGAAATAAAGAATTACAGCGTTTTTAACCTCAAATAAATTAAAAAAAGCAAAATACAAATAAACCCAAATTAGCCTTTGGGTACGAGTGGTAATATGACTATAAACAGGTTTTGGGATCCAATATTAACAAACTTTACTTTTCCCATGTCTTTAAAAGCTGTTTTAATCCTGGCCATTCCCATACCCGATTTCATAAAACGTTTTTTGGGATCAAAAGTTAGAAGCCTTTGATAAAGCCAAGGATTTCTTCTGATAGGATTCTTTTCTTTTATGAATTTATAAACAGTGTTTTCTGCAATTAGGGCACCGGGATTACTTATCTCAATATTTTTATCGGTAATCGATATGGTAATTCCTCTGGAAAAGTCCAGGTAATCACGGTGTACAAGAGCATTGGCAATTACCTCTTCCAACGCTTCGAAGGGATATTTCTCAGTGCCTATCACTCCCCTTAAATAATCGGAAACCTCGTCTAGCATTGTAAGTATGCCTCCATAAAACATTTTTACTTCTGTCCTATATATTACCTTTATATGCACTTGAGGCAAATAAATATAGGGATTTTTTCCAAATAATAAAAGGCCACCAATTGTAGGATGGTACCCTTCTCCTTCAACCGCTTGCCCAACTATACCCAATGCTTCAAGGATAATCTCACTGGGATTGTCACTGAATACATTCAATGTTTGAAAAAAATTGCGCAAAAGGTTGTTATCAATCTCACTCATTGGAACATTCTTTAAAACAACCGTCTCATAGTTAAGAAGTCCTTGCTCCTGAAAAATATTTGCAAGCTCATTTCTCCTGGCAATGTCAGTGGTGGAACCTCTCCTTATATAAAAAGCACCGTTTTGAATCATCTGGTGAGGTTTGTGATGACTTTTATAAACCGTCAGAACTGCCAATGTTTTACCCTCATAGTCTATAAAGTCCAGAGATATGGGGATTGGCGGATCACAGCGATTATATATGATTTGCTGAACCTGTTCCTCCTTATAATCGGGAGGAGTTATTCCGATTATTTTCTTTGTCTTGTCTTCCACCCCGAAAATTATATAACCCCTTCCGCCTATTGAGTTTGCCATTGCTATAACATCTTTCGTCAGTTCCTTCTTTTCGCTTTCTGTGGAAAGATTCAGTGTCGCTTTAAAATCAAGCTTTGGACCTTCTTCCCTCTTAAGCAGGCGTTCCAGTTTGTATTTATCCAAGACTACACCTCCAAAGGATGACTACCTTCTCTTTCTGAGTTCATCAAATATATCGTCAAAAGTAATTCCTCTTTCAACCATCAAAACCGTCAAATGATATATAAGATCGGAAATTTCATATATAGCTTCACCGTTATCGGGATTTTTTGAAGCAATAATAACTTCAGCAGTTTCTTCCCCAACTTTTTTCAGTATCTTATCAATACCTTTGTCAAACAAATAGTTGGTATATGAGCCTTCTTTCGGATTTATCTTCCTGTCAACTATAACATCATACAATTCCTTGAGTATTTTTGACTTATCTCCGTACACACTCTTTTCATCAAACACTTTTTCGGAAGTTTCCTTTATGCCGTCCTTACCAAGTTCTCTATAAAAACAGGAGTAGTGTCCTGTATGACAAGCTGCTTCAATTTGTTCTACTTTAATCAATAAGGCATCACCGTCACAGTCTAAATTGATGGACTTAATTATCTGAAAATGTCCTGAGGTCTCCCCCTTCAGCCAGAGCTTGTTTCTGCTTCTGCTGAAATAATGTACTTTACCGGTCTCTATCGATTTTAAAAATGCCTCTTCATTCATATAAGCCATCATAAGCACTTCATTTGTCTTATAGTCCTGAGTTATTACAGGAACCAACCCATTATTGTCAAATTTAATCTGTTCCAACAATTCTCTCATTATTATCTATCCCCCAATTTTATTCGTTACATTCTTACTTCAATTCCTCTTTGTTTTAAATAACTTTTCAAATCCATTATTTCTATCTCTTTAAAGTGAAATAGCGAGGCAGCAAGTACAGCATCCGCTTTTCCATCAACCAATGCCTCATAGAAATGTTCCATAGTTCCCGCGCCGCCTGAAGCTATCACAGGTATTTTTACACTTTCGGATATTTCTCTTGTCAGTTCAATATCATATCCATCCTTTGTTCCGTCGCAATCCATACTTGTAAGTAAAATTTCTCCAGCTCCCATCTTTTCAGCTTCAATTGCCCATTCTATGGCATCTTTACCTGTATTAATCCTTCCGCCGTTTAAATAAACATCCCATCCGGATCCGTCACTGCGCCTTTTCGCATCGATCGCCACTACTACACATTGGCTACCAAAACGCATTGCCGCTTCCGATATCAATTCAGGTCTTCTTACAGCAGCAGAGTTTACAGAAACTTTATCCGCGCCAGCTTTAAGTATCTGCCTAAAATCTTCAACAGTTCTTATACCTCCACCGACAGTAAAGGGAATAAACACCTGCTCGGCAACTCGGCTTACAACATCAAGCATAATGCTCCTTGCATCGGAAGTTGCTGTAATATCCAAAAAAGTTAACTCGTCAGCGCCGGATTTGTCGTAATATGCGGCTATTTCCACCGGATCACCGGCATCCCTGATATTTACAAAATTAACTCCTTTAACGACTCTGCCAGCATGTACATCAAGACAGGGAATTATACGTTTTGTCAGCATTTCAAATCACTCCCTACTGTAACAACCAATTACATCTTCTAAATCAATCTATTACCGGCCCACTTCGATTGCCTGTTTCAAATCTACATTTCCGGTATACAAAGCCCTTCCCACTATTACGCCGGAAACTCCTGTTTCTTTCAGGTTCTTGATATCTTCAATTTTGCCTACTCCACCGGAAGCTATTATATCAATGTTCACCGCTTTAACCATATCTTCCATAGCTCTTAAATTAGGCCCATTCAACATTCCGTCTCTTGAAATATCAGTGTAAATAATGGTTTTTACACCTATGTCCTCCATCCTTTTGGCAAAATCTATTGCCTTGAACTCACTTGTTTTTTCCCATCCTTCAATGGCCACCATTCCGTCTTTTGCATCTATGCCTACAACCACTCTGCTTTCAAAAGTCTTTACGGCATGTTTAACAAGCTCAGGATTTTTAACGGCCGAAGTTCCGAGAATTACTCTTTCAATACCCTTGCCAAGCAATGTTTCAATTATTTCAATGGTACGAATACCTCCGCCCAACTGGACCGGAATTTTCACTTTTTCAGCTATTTCACCAATAACATCAATATTTTGTGACATTCCTGTCCTTGCACCATCCAAATCTACCACATGAAGATACTGGGCACCGGTTTTTTCCCATTTAAGTGCCATCTCCACAGGATTATCGGAATAAACGGTTTCCTTGTTAAATTCACCTTGCGTAAGTCTTACGCATTTTCCTCCTCTTATATCCACTGCAGGATAAATAATCATTGTCCAACCCTCCTGATTACATCAGTGCCTTTGACATTGTTAGTCTCTCTACTATTTAGAATTCACCATGTCATCTTTTCCTCAGACACTTTAATAATTAGATTTTATTATGAAGTATCAGTTACAATTTTTGTCCAATTTGGCTAGTTTAGCAAAATTTCTCAACATCTCAAGCCCCACCTCTCCACTCTTTTCAGGGTGGAACTGAGTTGCAAATACATTTCCCTTTTGAACTGCAACAGGAAAAGTAATTCCATAGCTGGTGCGGGCTATTACAATATCTTCATCGGGAGTGTCCAAATAATAAGAATGGACAAAATAGACATACGGCGCTTTAGACAAACCGCTAAACAACGGTGAATTACCCTTTATATCAAGCAGATTCCATCCCATATGAGGCACCTTTAAGTTCATATTTTGCGGAAGCAGGCGAATTGCTCCCTTTAAAACGCTCAGTCCCTGAACATTATCTCCGCCCTCTTCACTGCATTCAAATAAAAGCTGCATTCCAAGGCATATACCCAAAAAAGGCTTGCCGCTTTCAATTACAGATAGTATAACATCCCTCATGCCGAGTTTTTCAAGATTGTTCATAGCATCGGCAAATGCCCCTACTCCCGGCAATATCACCGCATCAGCACTCAATATGAAATCGTGGTCTGAGGAAACTTGAGCATCATATCCAATAAAATGTAAAGCTTTTTCAACACTTCTTAGATTTCCCACCTTATAATCTATAACTGCAATCAAGCACTTTCACTCCAAACTAAAAAACTTAAAATCCATAAAACAACCAACACTCCATTTAACAGGGAATACCAATAGGATGTAAATACAAAGTACCTTTCCCCATTAAAAGGAGTGCCTGTTAATTAACCCAACTTTTTGCCGGTTAAACGTTCATATGCCTCTATGTACTTAAGCTCTGTGTTCCTGATTACATCCTCCGGCAATTCAGGTGCCGGTGGCTTCTTGTCCCAATTTATAGATTCAAGATATTCTCTGACAAATTGCTTGTCAAAACTCTTTTGCGGACGTCCCGGTTCGTACTCCTTCATATCCCAGAACCTTGACGAATCGGGAGTGAACAGTTCATCAGCCACAACCAGCTTGTCATCTAAAAATCCGAATTCAAACTTGGTATCTGCAAGGATAATTCCCTTACTTTCGGCATACTTGCTTGCTTTGTTATACAAAGCAAGACTTACTTCTTTAAGCTGGTTGGCAAGATCTGTTCCAATTATTTTACAGAGTTCTTCAAAACTTACGTTTTGGTCATGCCCCTCGGATGCTTTTGTTGAAGGTGTGAAAATAGGTTCCGGAAGTTTGTCTCCCTGCCTTAAACCTTCAGGAAGCTTTATACCGCAAATACTGCCTGTCTCTTTATATTCTTTCAGTCCTGATCCTTCAAGATATCCCCTAACTATACACTCTGCCTGAACCATTTTTACCTTCTTAACCAGCATTGACCTTCCCTGAAGCTCTTCCTTAAACTGTGACAATCCTTCAGGATATTGACTTACATCGGTTGTAATCATATGGTTGTCAACAATGTCCTTTGTGTAGTTAAACCAGAACTCTGAAATACTGTTCAGTACTTTTCCCTTATTGGGTATGAGATTGGGGAAAACCACATCAAAAGCTGAAATTCTGTCGGTAACTACTATAAGAAGCTTATCTCCGAGGTCGTAAACATTTCTAACCTTACCTTTAACATGTAACGGTAATTTAATAAAATCAGTATCGTTTATCAGCATAATCCCTTACACTCCTACATATAAAATTTATAGAATAAATTTATTATATTTAACTTCAAAATTAGTGTTTACGTACGAATTTTAGGTATTTCATCTATTCAATCCAAATAGGTATTTTCAACAAGGAATCCATAAAAAGCCCTATAATAAGCCTTTTGTAGACATAACCCCTTCTATTCTGTCATCAATAAATACCGCCTGGTCCAATGCCCTTCCAAAAGCCTTGAAAATAGCTTCAATAATATGATGTGTGTTGTTACCGTAAAACAGCTTGATATGTAAATTCATGCCTGCGTTAAAAGCAACTGCCCTAAAAAATTCTTCAATCAGTTCCGTTTCCATGATTCCAAGCTTTTGGGCCGGAAGATTCACATCAAATACCAGAAACGGTCTTCCGCTCAAGTCCAGTGCCACAAGTGCTAAAGATTCATCCATTGGCACAAAACATGAACCGTAGCGCCTAATGGACTTTTTGTCTCCCAAAGCTTCTTTTATGGCCTGTCCCAACACTATTCCCACATCCTCAACGGTATGATGGGCATCAACATGCAAATCCCCTTTTGCACTGACCTCCAAATCGAATAGTCCGTGTCTTGTGAATAGGTCAAGCATATGGTCCAAAAAACCCACTCCGGTATTAATATTACTCTTGCCCGAACCGTCAAGGTTTACGGTAAGTTTTATATCGGTTTCGCCGGTTTTTCTGCTGATTTGAGCTTTTCTTTCCATTCTATAGTTGCCTCCACACACATCATTATAAATATTTTTTATTATAACAAAACAAGCCTTTTAATTCCACTACATGTTTCTTTAAAATTAAAAATTAGTTTTATTTTCAATATAAATATATTTGATTTCAACATAATCAAAAATATTAATTAGAAGCAAGAATATTTGCAAGTTCCTCAAGCAATATATCGTTTTGCTCCTTACTGCCCACAGTAATTCTTATATATTTGCTGAGTACAGGGTCACCATAGCCTCTTACAAGAATTCCCCTTCTCTCAAGTTCTTTTGCCACAGCTTGTGCATCAGGTAACTTTACAAGAATATAATTGGCGCCTGACGGGAAAATTGTTACTCCCTTAATCTTTTTGAGCTCCTCTGCCAAATACGTTCTTTGCTCAGTTAAATATTTTATTCTTCTGTCTATTTCTTCCCTTTCTTCAAAAACCAATTTGGCAACCAGCTGGGATAAAGAACTTATATTAAAGGGAGGTTTTACCTTGTTTATTTCATCTGCCATTGCCTTACCGCTTAATGAATATCCACACCGAATACCGGCAAGCCCATAAGCTTTTGAAAATGTACGCAGAATAATGAGGTTTTCAAATTTGGGCAAAAGTTCTACCGCCGATTCCTCTGAAAATTCTGCATAGGCTTCGTCAACAACTATAACGGTATTAGGGCACATGGAGCAAATTTTCTCAATATCCCTTAAGGAAAGTAAATTTCCTGTGGGATTGTTGGGAGAACAAAGAATAACCATCTTTGCCTTCTCGTTTTTAGCTTTACTTATAAACTCATCTATATCATACTCAAAGCCGTTTTCTTCCTTTAAAGCCACCTCTACAGTACTTCCGCCTCCGATTATGGTAGTTATCTTATACATTCCGAAGGAAGGCACAGGACAAACCACCTTATCACCTTTGCCCACAAAGGTATTTATCAACACCTGTATCAGCTCATCCGAACCTGTTCCCACTACAATACCTTCCATGTCAACTCCCCAGTAAGCTGACAAAGTCTTTCTAAGTTCAATGGAGTCGGTATCGGGATATAAATTCAGCTTTGGACCTTCCATTATTATATCAGCAAGCTTTTTTCTTACACTCATCGGTAAATCAAACGGACTTTCATTGGCATCAAGCTTTACTCTATAGGGCACTTGATTGGCAGTATACGGCACAAAATCTTTAAGTTCAGATCTTATCAAATCACGTATCAATGTTCTCTCCCCTTTCTAAAAATATTGTTACTTACGTTCTTCACTTTTTCGCTTATACCAAAATGTAACCGGAAAATTCATGATTCTTTAGAACTTATCATTTCACAGATTCACTGTCATAGATAAAAATTATTCAAACCTCACTCTAATAGCGTTGGCATGCGCTTTAAGCCCCTCTGCCTCAGCGAACTTTATCACATCATCTTTTACCTGCTGCAAAGCCTTTTTTGAGTAGGATATAATACTTGATTTTTTCATAAATTCCGAAACATTCAGCGGTGAGAAAAACCTTGCCGTTCCACTTGTAGGCAAAACATGGTTAGGTCCTGCATAATAGTCTCCCAATGGTTCCGAGGAGTAATTCCCCAAGAAAATCGCCCCGGCATTTTTTATATAACTAATGAGACTGAAAGGTTCACTCACACATAGTTCGAGATGCTCCGGTGCAATCCTGTTTACAACATCGACAGCACTATCTATGTCGTCAACCAGTATAATTGCGCCAAAGTCTTTCAAGGACTTCTCAGCTATTTCTTTCCTCGGCAGTTTATTAAGCTGTATTTCCAATTCTCGCTTTACCTCTTCAGTTATCTTTTCCGACGTAGTTACTAAAATAGCCGAAGCAAGTGCATCGTGCTCAGCCTGTGAAAGCATATCCGCGGCTGCATACTTTGGATTTGCCGTTTCATCGGCAACAACCATTATTTCGCTTGGTCCTGCAATCATATCTATATCACAATATCCATAGACCATCCTTTTTGCCAATGCAACATATATATTCCCAGGGCCTACGATCTTGTCTACTTTAGGAATGGACTCTGTTCCAAAAGCAAGTGCCGCAATTGCCTGTGCACCGCCAATTTTATATATCTCGTCTACACCAGCCTCATTAGCTGCCACCAGGATGGCAGGATTGATTCCGTCAGTTCCTCCCGGGGGAGTAACCATTACAATCCTCTTTACCCCTGCAACCTTAGCCGGAACAGCATTCATAAGAACCGATGAAGGATATGCTGCAGTTCCGCCTGGAGTATAGATACCAACTACTTCAATGGGATTATAAAGTTGCCCTAATATAACACCATCTTCACCCGTTGTAAACCATGACTTTTCCAACTGTTTTTCATGGAACTTTGCTATATTATTTCTGGCCTTTTTAATTACCTCTATAAGTTCCTTGCCTACTTTTCCATAAGCTTTTTCTATCTCATCAGGAGAAACTTTCAAATTATCTGAAGTAAGCTCAACCTTGTCAAACAGGGCAGTATACTCAAAAACAGCATTATCTCCATTCTTTTTAACGTTGTTGACAATATCTGAAACCCTGTCCTGTATATCTCCATATTCAATCTGGTTTCTGGATGCAAGCTTGTTGAAAATATCGCTGTCTTTGTTTGCTCTCAAATCTATAAACTGTATCATTCTGCGTCACCTCTTTTCCAGTTCTTTTCTTATACCGTCCACTATATTGTTTATTCGTTCGCTTTCCATCTTCATACTTACTCTATTTACCACCAGCCTTGCGCTTATGTCGGCAATGTGGTCCAGTACTACCAATCCGTTTTCTTTAAGTGTCCTTCCGCTTTCAACCAAGTCAACTATAACTTCCGACAATCCTACCAAAGGTGCAAGTTCTACAGAACCGTTCAGCTTGATTACCTCGATAGATTCTCTTCTTTTCAGTTCAAAATATTCCCTTGCAATTCGGGGATATTTTGTTGCCACTCTTATATTGTTTAGTTGATCCAGCTTACCTTGAAGTTCGGCAGGACCTGCCACCACCATTCTACACGCCGCAAATCCTAAGTTCAATACTTCATATAAGTGCCTTCCCTCTTCCAGAAGGGTATCCTTCCCCACAATTCCCAAATCCGCAGCCCCGTACTCAACATAAGTTGGCACATCGCTTGGCTTGGCAAGGAAGAACTTAACTTTATTTTTCTCATCAGTTAAAATAAGCTTCCTTGATGAACCTTTAAGTTCAGTACAATCTAACCCAATAGCTTCAAAAAGCTCTACTGAAAGCTCTGTAAGCCTTCCTTTTGACAATGCCACCGTTAAATATCTCATATCTTACCTCCTTAAAAGCTCATCCATAGTAACAGTTGAAATTTGATTTTCTTCAATATTATGTATTTCGATCTTCTGGTCATCAAGAATGTTTATTATGCCACCTATTCCTTTCATACGCGCATATTGTTTCAATTCATCTATTCCATTTCCCGTAACATCCATCTCAATGACAAGTCCCTGATTTCTTAAAGCCTGGCAAACCTCAAAGGCGGTCTTCCTGCCTTCTTCTTTATAGCATATAAGGCTGTCTATCGAAGGTTTTTCAGTTTCAATCTTTTGACGCTCAAGAGCCATCATTATCATGTTTATCCCCAAAGAAAATCCGGTAGCGGGACTATTCTTCCCAAACTTTTCCACTAAATTGTCATATCTTCCTCCGCTTAAAATCGGGAATCCCACACCGTAGGTAAAGCCTCTGAAAATTATTCCGGTATAGTAATTCAGGCTTTGCACCATTCCAAGATCAATTGATACATATTTGCTAAGCTTGTAATCATCCAGGATTTTAAGTACTTTCCTCAAATTTTCGAGGGCGTTTATTGACTTTTCATTAAGGGAATATTTTTCAACCCTATCAATAACATCCAAAGAGCCAAACAATCTTGGAAGACTCAGTACCAGTTCCTTTAAATCCTCTCTGATATTATGTGTCTTTACCAATTCCTCCACTGCAAGATAGTCCTTCCGGTCAATGAGAACCCTCATTTGCTCCGTCTCTTCAGCAGAAAGTCCCGTTTCTTCCATCAAACCTTTGAAGAAATCCACCTGACCTATATCTATCTGGAAATTTTCCAGTCCGCAAGCTTTCACCGCTTTTATTGCCGTTGCAATTATTTCCGCATCAGCCTCCGGCGAATTTACTCCTAAAAGTTCAACCCCTGCCTGGGTAAATTCCTTTTGCTTTCCTCCACCCAATTCTTTATAATTAAAGGCATTTCCTATATAGCAAAATCTTAGCGGATGGTTTACATCTTTAAATTTGGTTGCCGCAAGTCTTGCTATGGGAATTGTAATTTCCGGCCTCAAAACCAGTATTCGTCCCTGTTGGTCGAAAAACTTAAACATGGTCTCCTGAGCAGTAATTCCATCCTCCGCAAGAAACGCATCGTAAAACTCAACAATGGGAGTCTCAACTTCATAAAAACCGGAACTTCTAAACACCTTTCTAATCTTATCTTCAAGATTTCTTTTAACAAAGCACTCATTTACAAGAATATCCTGAACGCCTTCAGGAGTATATATTTTCCATTTAGTCAATTTACGCACCTCACTTTAATACTTTATCAAGTTAAAGTTATAAATTGATGAATTACGATAATTATAGTATATCGGAAACAATCTGTCAATGATAAAAGAGCCAAATTGAAAATTAAGACTGAATCAATTTTTAGTGAATATGTACAGTATAAATCAAGCAAGAAATACAATAAGTCCACCAAAAATCGGTGGACTTATTGTTAATGTTACATATATAAAACAACCTGCTGTCAAGCTCAAATTAGTCTTTTATTCCCAACAACGTCTTTTTCATAAGCGCATAATCTATTGAGTCAATTCTTCCGTCTTTGTTCATATCGGCAGCTTCTTTCCATAAAGGATAATCCGGAGTTCCCATGCCTAACAAATACATCTTTAGCAATGCATAATCCACGGAATTAAACTCATTATCTCCATTAACATCTCCAAGCAAATAATTTGAAGGTGTCGGAGTTATAACCGGTGTAGGAGTAATAACCGGTGTTGGTGTAGGAGTCTTAGACGTTGTCGGTGTCGGAACTTGAGGTGTCTTATAGTATTCACCTAATGAAATACCGTTTTTGCCAAGAGGAATTTGATGGTCAAGACCTATGAATTTACCGTCTTTAGTCTGCCATAAAGCTTTTTTCAAAAGTCCGTATTTTGCTTCATCCCATGTAGCCCAATCGTTTCCGAGCAATCCACCGGTATCACCGGAATTAGGATTTATGCACCAGAAAGTATGATGGATACGGTTTTCTACAATGTAATCTCTGAGCAATTCCATCCACTTCTGATTCTTTCCGCCGTCCATGTGTCCGCCCCACTCACCTATTAAAAGGGGTGCAATATTTTGATCATGTATATATGCCCAAGTATCATACCAGTAATCATCCAATAATGTCTGAGTTGTGAAATTCTTTTCAAACCATGGTTGAGCATAAACGGAAGGACCGTAGTCATGCGGCGAATATACTATTTGGCTGTTTAATGGACCTAAGTCTATAGGATAGTCTTTAACTCCTCTAAGGTTGCCGCCCCACCATGCACTATACCATGGAGACTCCTCTGGACTTGCGCCCCAGATATCTGGAGTGTCATATGTATATCCTTTTTCAGTTTTGGGATATTGCTCAACACCTTCAATAACTATCAAAAGTTTTGGATTCACTTCAAGTATTGCTTTAGCACATCTTTCTGCGGCATATTTCCAGTTGTTTTCGTCTTTGGAATCATCCCATTTAGCTATATCGGAAGGACATTTGTTTCCGGTATAGCCACGCTTTCCATGAGGTTCATTCTTCAAATCTATAGCCAAAATAGTATCATCATTTTTATACTTGTCTACAAGCCATACCAATGTATCTATCCACATTTGGGTGGTGACCACACCTGCTGTATCTGTGGCCTTGCCATACCATAATTCATAATTGTGCCCGGAATTATTGGCATCAGGGCTGTGTATATCAATCATTACTTTTATTCCAAGCTCTTTACAGTATCCGATTATGATATCAAATATCTCCATACTGTTTTTAGGTCCATCGGTTTCTGGATCATAAAAATCGGGATTCACAACATGATAAGGCGGATTATTGCTTGCTGTAACACTTGAAACTTTGTTTGGCTTTCCTATCATCCAACTGTACAGAAGCTCTGTGGAAATAGGTATTCTCAAGAAGTTTATACCTCTGTCCGCCACACTGGATAGAATAGTCTTAACATCATACCATGAGCCATGAAAAACATTTTCACTGCAGTTAAATCCGAACCAGTTTGCACCGGTAAGCCAAACTTCGTTTCCATACATATCGACAATCTTATTTCCTTCGCAATGCAGCCAGTCATCATTATTTGTGTCCACCGCCTGCACTTCTACTTTATTGGTTGTTGCCAAACAATAAGCAGCAAGCATCAGTGCTGCGGCAAACGCAATAATTCTTCTGCCTATTTTCATAAAATCTCTCCCCTCTAAAATTTTCTACATTATATTTAAACTTGCCAAAGTAAAATAAAAATATTAAGCAAGTAATAATCTAAAGGTATCTTTATTTCACAATGCTGTAAATTGGAGAAATAAATTTTATTTTAATATCCTCTTATATTAATTCGATGAATTAGTAGTTCTTAGGGGGCGTTGCCTGATAGAATGACAAATTTTTTTGAAGTATATTAATTTAAGAACATAAAAATCCTTCTATTATTATTTTAGTAGACATTCATTATGAAATCAACATAAAATATCTTGTCCTTAATGCAAGAAATCAATTCTGCTGCGAGGTTTGAAACCACCTTCGACATATTCCGTTATTGCAGCCATACAATATCCTGACAATATAAAAAATGCAGGAATAATAAAATATCTGTATCTTGTTTGAATCTCAATCAGCAAATATACGGCAAAGTTGGCTGAGATAAGCACCATTATTATGAACAAGTTCAAGTCGTTCATTTTGCTTTTTATTGACATAAAAACCGTAAAGCATACCAAAAACATAAGCAATGTAAACTGGATCTTCTCAAAGCCCACAATATGGTTTATTTGGCTTGAAGTCAATTGGGTACCCGGATATATAAACTGAATACTGCTGTCATTATGGGTCCACATAATATTGAATTTCCTTATCATTAGTTTTATTAATTCCTGTTTATTGCTGAGCCTTTCGCGGATTACCTCCTTTTCAGCACGATATAACTCTTCCCCTACGGGATATTCATTAAGAATTTTTACATCTTCATTGGAATATCCCCCATTTGTGGAAGAATTTAAGCCAAGTACAAATTTCCAATATACATTGCGGTTTCCAAAATTATAATCGGTAATGTCTGCTGCTTTCAGCGAGTAACTGAACAGTTGAACAGTTAAATTAAAAGCCAGCACCAATACTGCAATTTTAGAAAGCATCAAGACAATACCAATAGATTCTATATTCCTCCTCTTACTGAACATTTCCCTTTTTTTCGGCCGATTTAAAATATTATATGTCACAATTGATATAACAATCATATATAATGTAAAGCTGCCTTCAGGTCTCATAATATGTCCTACTGCTATCGAAATTCCCGAAAGCAGATACCAAAACCACCCGTTTCCATAAGCGATAATCAATATACCTAAATATATAAAAAATGCAGAAATAATCTGATTGGTAAGCAGTGAATTAAATATAACCGACTGAATATAAATTGCATAAAGAAAACTTGAAATTCGAGCTGCTTTTTCATTGAAAATTTTCGCAGTGATAAAATATACTATCATTACAATGCCGACAGATAGTAGGGCATTAAACACTTTGACAACCAAAATATTGCTTCCGAATACAAAGTATAAAACAGCGCAATAAACAGAAAACCCTAGTTGATACACCCAGACATTAAAGTAGTCAATAGCTTTTACTTCCGAATATTTACCTTCCAGAATCAGGTTTGCCGCTCTGTTTAACAGACTGAAATCCGACACCGGCTGGGTATCGGCCAAAAATATCCATGCCAATCTCAAAGCCATAGCAAACGCTGATAGTCCTATCAGAAACAGCCATCTATTCTTTATTTTCAGTATTAAATATGAAAAAATTATTACTGCCACCAGGTACAACACTGCATATTTATAGGAATTTCCATCTATTCTTTTGGCATTTACAATGGCCAGCAAAAAGAAAACCACTCCAAATAACACAAAAAACAAAAATTTAATTTTTTCATTGATACTTGCCAAAACCCAGAACATCTCTCACCTCATCAATATTTATGCTATTGTATATCAAACCCTATATTTTAGAGCTACTGGTATTTTTACTTATTTAAACTCATAGCTGCCTCTCCATTTAATAGAATCACCTTTTTCAATAATTTTATCTATACCGTTTACAAGATTAAAATATGTTTTGCAATAATCCTGAGTAAATATAGTAGGTTTATCATCGGATAAGTACTCAAAGTTTCCCAAACCGTAACTTGTATCTAATGTTACAACCATTTTATATGTATCGTCTTTTGATATAAGTTTAAAAGAATTTGCTATGTTATTTTTATTGCGAGATCCCGAATCGGAATATTCTTTACACTTTGCTGTAATTCCGTTACTGTATTCTATTCGTTCAAATTCCCCGTTCTGTATCTGTAATCCATAGTATTTCTGCAGCAGAACTTTTTCCAGGGCAGTTGCAACCACTTCAACCTTTACTTTATTAGGTGTAATATCGTATTTTACTTCCTCTTTCAAAACATTCAGCTTTATATCCTTGGTATTATAAGCCTGAATATAATTGGTCGCCTTTATTTGTACATGGTTGCAGTAATAAACCTTGTTGTCCATCAATTCCTCATTATCAATTACAACGGTGAAACTTTCCATATTTGCCGTAGGTTCCTCTTTTCCGTCAACTTTATTGCCATGCCAGCCACCTGTAAAATCAGGCTTTCCACCATCATCATATTCTAAAGCCTTAACCATGTAAGGACCTATCCAATCGGTACATGCAGTTATAAAACTTACAGCATGTTTTGTACACCATGGTATTATTTCATCGGTATAATTGGTGTCAAGATATATAGCTTTTACACCTATAAGTTCATTTACTCCACACTTTCCGATTACCAGATGCATATCGGTATTTTTCTTATATTTATATGAAATAAATATATCACTGCCTGTCTTAAGTACTGTCATACCGTAACGCCTTGGTGCGATATTTCTTGGTGCAAACAGAAGTATAAAAGCTATCCCAACAAATATTACAAATATCGCAAAATATTTCCCTTTGCTTGCGGCCATTAAATACCCCCCAAGTTTTACCGGCATTTAAGAATATTATTATGATGAAATTTTATTACAAGTATTTTATCAATTCAAGGTAATTTTACATAAATTTATGCAACCTACATATAAATATTAACTGTAATTAAAGACTAGCCTTCAGTATAATAGTCATTATTTGCAGACATGATTTTTAAAAATATATTTTTACTCACAACAAAATAAAGGAATTATAGTTATCAAGCAATATATATCCCCTTTATGCTGTTGGATTGTATCATACATGCTTTACTTTATCTTCTGAGATATATTAATACAATATTCATCCACATCATTTTAAAAGTAAGGCATAACAACTCGAAAATGCCAATATTTTTTGAAATAAAAAACAATGCAGCTGATTTACTTTCTTCAGCTACATTGAATTAAACCGGTTTAGTTTTATTTAATTAAACTTTTAGAACAAAGAACCGTCCGAAACCACTGAAAAAGTAGGGTTTTTTAAGCCACTTTTACAGTTTTATACAGCCGAAAACATTTAATTCTAATTTTCAAAAGCAAAAAATAATGATTATTTTTACTTAAAGAGGATACCAGTTGGGCTATCCTCTTTAAATTTACTGCCAATGCTGTTAATTTTGATTGCATTGACATGCTTCTTAAGCCGTACCCTCGGGCACGGCTTAATCCATGAAATCTCTTCATCTCTCCATTTTTCCACTCTTGACTTGCTCGTTCTTTATATTTTTCTATAAATTCCTTCGTTTTTGCTCTTTGGCTGTATTCATAATATTCAGGTATATTTACACTTATTTCTAGAGTATTTGATTTCCCTATTTTGAAGCATTGATCTTTCTTTGGACATTTTTGACATCCTTCTACATCAAACTTATATTTCCATGATTCTCGACCGTCTCTTTTTCTTATCTTTCTCTGCTTCTCTACGGTATAATTCCCATAATCACAAAACCATTGGTCCGAATCCTTATTATACGCATATTTACTCTCATCTATTTTGTATACCATTTCACTAATCGGTATGTACGCTTCGGCACCGTTTTCTTTTATTACATCTAAAATTGGCTTCCTGAAATATGCTTTATCCCCATATACCTCTTTTATTTCTATTCCGCTATCCTTTGTCAAATCAATTAATTCTTCAAATCCTGTACCGTCAACGTATGCACCGTTATATACCCTTACTGCCGTTATTATCCTTTCTTTTGTCGTCATTGCATACTCTGTTTTATATCCAAAAAAACTTTCTGTTTTCGATTTATATCCTACTCTTGCATCCTGGTCTACTAATGACCTTATACTCTTTTGTTCTATAAATTTTGGGTCTTCTAATATCTCACGGGCTTTTTCTATAACTTTGCATGTTTTCGTATGTTTTTCCCCTTCAATTTTTTCTTCAACCTGCGCAATTACTTCTTCCACATAAGCCTTCATTGTCGCTTTTGCTTCTCTATGATCTGCTATTTCTTTATAGTTTGGAATATTTGTATTGATTTCTTCCGGTATCTCTCCTGCCTCTTTTTCTAAATTTTTAAATATCTTTTTGGCAATATGTTTTAATATCCTCTCGGGTACTTTTTTTACAGTATTGGCATGAGTGTGTGTACAATCAATACTAATTCCACCAGACTTAATTATATTTTTTTCTACACACTGTTTTACTACTTCCGTTATTATTTCATCCATTGTAACTTCCTGTAGCCTGTGAACTCTGAATTTTGCCAGTAAACTCGGATGGGGAAGTTCTTCTTCAGGATTAATTCCAAGAAACCATAAGTAAGCCAGATTTAATGAAGCTTCCTCGATTACACGTTCATCGGATAAGTTGTACAAATATTGAAGAATTAAAAGCCTTAACATAAGTTCAGGTTCTTTTGCAGGTCTGCCATAATATTTACAATAGGACTTTTCGAGTAGTTTATTAATAAAACTAAAATCAATTGCATTATTTATTAATTTAAGTATATGATTTTCTGGAATTTTATTGTATAATATTGAATAGATGCTTAATTGATTATTTTTATCTTTTAGCATTTAAAAAACCTCCTTTGTGGTGTTGGTTTTGCGTGATTCCATTATACCATTGAAGGAGGTTTTTTACTATATATTTGTTGAAATATATTGAATGTTTTACATTTTTTATTTGGTGTTTTTCAGTGGTTTCGAACCGTCCCTTGTTATATTTTAGTCAAAATATTTCTTCCACGCAGGTAATTTGCGCATCATGTTTTCAGCTACTTTTTGGGCAGCATTTACATCAAATCCCTGTGTTTTGACTATAAATTGAGTAAGGTTCTCTCTCTTTTCTTCAAAAGACTGCATCTCTCCGTCGGGACGCGAACAGTGGACACAATAATCCTTACTTGGATCGTTTGCAGCAAAGTCCGAAATATCCTCCATAGGCATGCCACAAGCAATACATGTTTTCATTCATATACCTCCTTTTCATTTTTAATTAATTTTAGATATGTAGATACCAATTCCGGACCGTATCTTTTTATAACTGATCCATCAGAATCCGAGAAGAAATCCCTATTCATCAGATAATAATGAACAAGGCCAAGCCATGTGTTATACAGTATAGGAATCGGTAGTTTTTTGACTGTTCCCTTTTCTATCTCACGTTCAATGACACTGCTGAAATGAAAGGCCACAGTAGATTGAATAAATGCAAAAATGTCTTTTGCTTCTTCAGGTAAAACATTTTTTTCTGAAATTAATCTGCAGTAAAATGCTTCGTATTCTTCCAAGACTCTCAAATGCTCTTTCAATAGATTCTCCATGCTGTCACATTTTTTTGCGAGTTTATGTAGATTCATCCCTATTTTATCCCCGAATTCTGAAAGCAAACTGACCATCAAATCATTTATAGTAGGGAAATGGGCAAATATCGAACCATGTGAGACTCCTGCTTCTTTAGCGATAATATTTGATGGAACAGAAAAACCTCTTTCAGAGAAAATTTTGTAAGCAGTTTCAATAATTTTTTTACGAGTATTCAATTTTTGAATCTGTCGTGTAGAATCTGCCATAATTGACTCCTTACTCATTGAGTATATACTCATTATATATGCATTTCATTTTTTTGTCAAATTAAAAAAATATCTATGAGATGAAACGTGAATATGTCTTTGTTTTTTCTTTTGACCTTTTTATCTTTCTGCGTTATGATATATTAAATAAAAGAATTCAAATTATCGGCAATATCAAGTGTCTGAAGTTTCAAGCAGTATAGCTGCAAATCCGTATATAATATGCAAAAGGAAGTGAGTAAATTGAGTTACAAAATAGATGC
Organism: Acetivibrio clariflavus DSM 19732; assembly: GCF_000237085.1. GTDB lineage: Bacteria > Bacillota > Clostridia > Acetivibrionales > Acetivibrionaceae > Acetivibrio > Acetivibrio clariflavus. Next base: position 4,556,469 of record NC_016627.1, read on the forward strand.
CGATACAATGAAATCTTTGCAAAAGGCTCAAAAAAACGAAATTACAGAATACCATATTTACTCAAAACTATCCTCATTCATAAAAAATAAACAAAACAGCAATATCCTTCAACAAATCGCCCAGGATGAACTCCGCCACCATAACAGGCTAAAAAAGTTTACAGGAACTGATATGAAGCCAAACATTTTGAAAGTATATTTTTATACCTTTATTTCAGTAATATTCGGTATTACTTTTGGAATAAAGCTTATGGAAAAAGGGGAAAGCAGTTCGGAAAAACTATATGGAGAGCTCGGCAATAATATTGAGGAATTCAAAATAATATCAAATGAAGAAAATAAGCACGAAAAAGAGCTAATTGAAATAATAGAGGAGGAAAAGCTTCAATTTGTAGGTTCGATGGTCCTTGGACTGAATGACGCCTTGGTGGAACTCACCGGTACCCTGGCCGGTTTAACATTTGCATTGAAGAATACACGCCTCATAGCACTTTCAGGCCTTATAACAGGTATAGCAGCTTCCCTGTCAATGGCTGCATCCGAATACCTTTCCACCAGGACAGAGAAAGATAGTAGCCTTGCCCTGAAGTCGTCGTTATACACCGGAGGAACATATGTTTTCACCGTTGCGTGTCTTGTATTGCCTTACCTTTTATTTTCAAACTATGTGCTATGCCTTGTTATTACAATCATCGCTGCTATATTAATAATACTTATTTTTAATTTTTATATATCGGTGGCCAAGGATCTTCCATTTAGACAGAGATTTTTTGAAATGTCTGGTATCAGTTTGGGAGTTGCAGGTATCTCTTTTATAATCGGTTATCTTGTAAGGCTGTTCCTCGGAGTTGATGTTTAATATTTCAGATTAGAAAATATTTTGAATTTTCATAAAAAAATGGGCTGTTTCAAAATTTTGATTTGAGACAGCCCTTTTACATGATTAGCTATAAAAGGTTCGTTATAAGTTTTTCAGCTGCAGGCTTACTGGGGGAGATTACATCTGCTATAATACACAACCTTTTAAAAAGCAAACCAGATGTAATGAATCTATCTTTTCAAACAATGCTTACTTTATCTCTTTTTCATAACCGTCTTTATTTATTTTAAAGTCTTCAGATGTTCCTGTTATAAAACCTTGCAGATATTTTGCCTTGTTAACTATGTCTTTAAAGCTTGCCATATCCAATTCCTCAGTAAATTCAACGCTTTTTCCTGCTTCTATTACCGTATTCATCAATATCTCTATAAACGCCCTATCCGCAGACCATGTATACAGAACTTTTTTGTTTCCATCCAATAACTTAAAGTCATATTTCTGTCCCGATGTTTGTATTGTTATGTTTTTATCGGTATTGTTGGTGATTTTCAGCTTCATCTTAAACGATTTATCGCCCTTTTCATAATCAGTCTCTACAAATACCTGCTTTTCCTTTTCAGCCGATCCTTTTTTTATTTTTTTCTCATATCCTCTATCGTCTATTTTGAAGTCTTCAGATGTTCCTGCTATAAAACCTTGCAGATATTTCGCCTTGTTAACTATATCTCCGAAGCTTTCCATATCCAATTCCTCGATAAATTCAACGCTTTCTCCTGCTTCTATTACCATATCCATTAACATCATTATAAATATCTTATCCGCAGACCATGTATACAGAACATTTTTCTTTTCATCCAACAACTTAAAGTCATACTTCTGCCCTGATGTTTGAATTGTTATACTCTTATCGGTATTGTTGGTGATTTTAAGCTTCATCTTAAAAGATTTATCGCTCTTTTCGTAATCAGTCTCTACAACTACCTGCTTTTCCTTTTCATCCGATCCTTTTTTTATTTCTTTCTCATATCCTCTGTCGTCTATTTTGAAGTCTTCAGATGTTCCTACTATAAACCCTTGCAGATATTTCGCCTTGTTAACTATATCTCCGAAGCTTTCCATATCCAATTCCTCGATAAATTCAACGCTTTCTCCTGCTTCTATTACCATATCCATCAACATCATTATAAATATCTTATCCGCAGACCATATATACAGAACATTTTTCTTTTCATCCAACAACTTAAAGTCATACTTCTGTCCTGATGTTTGAATTGTTATACTCTTATCGGTATTGTTGGTGATTTTAAGCTTCATTCTAAAGACTTTTTCATTTTTTTCATAGTCAGTCTCCACAACTACCTGCTTTTCCTTTTCAACCGGTTCTTCTTTTATTTCTTTCTCATATCCTCTGTCGTCTATTTTGAAGTCTTCAGATGTTCCTACTATAAAAGCTTGCAGATATTTTGCCTTGTTAACTATATCCCCAAAATTTTCCATATCCAGCTCATCACTGAATTCAATGCTTTTTCCCGCTTCTATTATTGTATCGGTAAGTGCAGCAATAAACATTTTATCCATTGACCAGGTATATAATATTTCCTTATTTTCATCCAACAGTTTGAAGTCAAATTTTTGCCCTGATGTATGGTTTATGGTTATGTTCTTATTGGTATTGTTGGTGATTTTCAGCTTCATCTTAAAAGATTTATCGCTTTTTTCATAATCAGTCTCTACAACAACTTGCTTCTGCTTATCCTCTTTCAGCTCGTTTTTAATTTTTTCCAAATTGTCCAACAGTTTTTCCAATACAACCAAAGCTTCAGCCCTTGTTGCCTTTCCTTTAGGAGCAAATACATTTTTTTCTCTGCCTCTTATAAATCCAAGCTTTGTTGCTTTCTTTACAGCATTTTTATACCTTATATCAATATCTTCGTCATCGGAAAAATCAGTAGATTCATCAAACTCATAAATTGTCATACCAGATTTATAATTGTATCCGTTAATGAGATAGTTAACCATTTCTTCGCGGGTTATTTTATCATCGGGTCTGAACTTTTCCCTGTCATCAATAATATTCAGTGATGCAAGGTCATATAACTGGGATGCAAACCATTCATCCTTTTTTACATCATCAAAGAATTCATTAATGTCAGGTGCTTTAATATAGTTCAATTCAATATCAAGAATCTTATGTAGTACAGCTGCAAACTCCGACCTTCTCATATTTTCGTCAGGCAAAAACTTTCCATTGCCAAAGCCCTTAATTAAACCCTTATCGGACATTTTAACAATTACATCCTTCGCCCAATGATTCGAAATGTCCGTAAACTCAATTTTTTCAGTTGTTCTAAGCTCTTTCTCAGACTTGGTCTCTGCCATAACAGTAGTGTTGGCAAGCAAAAAAGCCATAGCCGTAAAAACCAATAAAAATCTTTTCATAAATACCCCTCCAGTTTATTTTTATAAATTCAAAGAAATTTTGATGTTTATACTAGTTAGACGCCAAACTTTTTATTTTGTTCCAACCTTTTTGAATAATCACAAAATAATTAATAAATATTAATCAAAAAACAAAAAGACCCTAAATCCAATAGGGTCTTGGGGTTTATAAAAACACTATCCTATTTTGGACAACCTTGCAAAGGAAGCCATCAATCGTTTCATTCCGGTACCTTTAAAGTGTATCTCCAGCATAAAATCATCTTTTTCCTTCTCAATTTTCGTTATTATTCCCACACCAAACTTCTTGTGCTCTACCTGGTCTCCCACACTGAAATCTGTAGCTGCTGTTTTAGGCACACCGGTATCGGTAAATGAAGCAGTTCTATAGCTGTAAGAATCACCAAAACTCTTTGTACCGTAAATACCTTTACTTTTATTTATAACATCTCTTGAATCCTCCGGCTCTTCCCTTTCGTTGCTTTCAATCAATTCAGGGGGTATTTCCTTCAAGAACCTCGACATTTTATTATAGGTAGTATTACCGAACAACGTCCTGGTAAATGTATTTGTCATATAAAGGTTTTGTTTTGCCCTGGTAATACCGACATAACACAGCCTGCGCTCTTCCTCCAGTTCACTTTCATCAGTCATTGATCTGTAACCCGGAAAGATGCCTTCTTCCATTCCTACCATGAATACAACAGGGAACTCAAGCCCTTTTGCACTGTGCAAGGTCATAAGCACGACATGGTCGCTGTTCTCATCCATATTATCAACATCTGCAACAAGGGATACATTGGCAAGAAAATCTTCAAGACTTTGCTCGCCATCCTTTTGCTCAAATTCCACAGCCACTGAAATCAATTCTTTTATATTTTCGATTCTCGTTTGTGCTTCAATGGTACCTTCCTGTTCATAACTCTTTAGTATGCCCGACTGTTCTAAAACTTCCTGTATCAACTCCGGTACTCTCATAACATCCTTTAACACACGCAGCCTTGCTATCATAGCCACAAAACCTTCAAGTTTTGAAGCACTTCTTGCCAACTCAGGTATTTCCGAGGCTGAAGATATAATGGAGAAAATACTTACTCCCCTACTGTTGGCAATTCTTTCTGCTGTATCTATAGTAGCCGCACCTATACCTCTCTTAGGCTCGTTTATACATCTTTTAAGACTTACGTTGTCAGAAGGGTTCTGAATTAGACGGAGGTATGCCAAAAGATCCTTAATTTCCTTTCGGTCATAGAACTTTAAGCCTCCGAAAATTTTATAGGGAATTCCCTCTTTCATGAGCATTTCTTCCAATACACGGGACATTGCATTTATTCTGTATAATATTGCAAAATCCTTGTATTGCATGTTCCTTACTGTAGAAAGCCTCTTTATTTCACTGGCAACGAAATATGCCTCTTCATGTTCATTAGCACACAGGCAATGTTTTATCTTGTCTCCGCCTTTGTTCTCAGTCCAAAGCTTCTTGCTTTTTCTTCCAAAATTATTTTTAATTACACTGTTTGCAGCATCAAGGATGGTTTGAGTAGATCTGTAATTCTGTTCAAGTTTAATAATTTTACAGTCTCTGAATTCCTTTTCAAAATCTAAAATATTGCGAATATTGGCACCTCTCCATCCATAAATGGATTGATCATCGTCGCCCACTACGCATAAATTCCTGCTTTTTTGTGAAAGCATGCTTACCAGTGAATACTGGGCTGTGTTGGTATCTTGATACTCATCAACAAGTATATATTTAAATTTTTTCTGATAGTATTCCAAAACATCAGGATGATTGGAAAAAAGCTTAATGGTCAGCATGATTATGTCGTCAAAATCCAAAGCATTGTTCTGCTTTAACTTTTTTTGGTACAGCCCATATATTTTAGCTATATTGGCCATCCTAAAATCTGAAACATAGATCTTGGAATAGGTATCCGGATCAATAAGTTCATCCTTTGCCCGTCCTATCATCTCCAGTACCGATTTTGGAACATAATTCTTTTCATTTAAATTTAATTCCTTCAAACAATCCTTAATAAGCGTCTGCTGGTCTGCGTAATCAAAGATCACAAAACTGCGGTCATAATCAATCTTTTCAATATCCCTTCTCAATATTCTTAAACACATAGAGTGAAAAGTGCTTACCCAGATATTATCACTTACATCCCCTACTAAATTATCAATCCTTTCCTTCATTTCCCTGGCTGCTTTATTGGTAAAGGTTATAGCCAATATATTTGATGGATGAACTCCTTTCTCACGAATCAGATAAGCAATCCTATTCGTAAGAACCCTGGTCTTCCCGCTTCCTGCACCTGCCAATATAAGAAGGGGACCCTCCCCATGTAATACTGCCTTCTTCTGTTCCTCGTTAAGTCCTTTTAATAAATCCATAATAATACAAACCTCTCTTAACTTTGTTTGCAGTTTTTCACAATATTAAATGCCGAGATGAAAATCCCGGCATTAATTATTATAGTCAAAAAGCGTACATATTACAAATATATATTTATATTCCATATTAATTATCCGGCTCAATCAAACCATAATTACCATCTTTTCTGCGATAAACCACATTTGCCTCCATTGTATCGGCATTTAAAAACATAAAGAACGAATGCCCCAACATATTCATTTGCAAAATAGCTTCTTCAACAGTCATAGGTTTTATAGGAAACTTTTTGGAACGTACTACTTTAAATTCATCGGTTTCCTCTTCATGTTCTTCAATATTAGTATCGTCAAATTTAAGTCCACTTTCATGATATTTCTTTGAAATTTTAGTTTTATATCTCCTTAATTGACCCTCGAGACTATCCACAACCTTATCTATTGAAGCGTACATATCTTCGTTTTCTTCTTGAGCCCTAAGAAGTCCACCTTTAAAAGGTATAGTCACTTCAACTATTTGCCTGTTCTTTTGTACACTCATAGTTATATGTGCTTCGGTGTCGTCATTAAAAAACTTTTCAAGCTTTCCGACCTTTTTGATTGCCTTTTCCTTCAAGGCTTCAGTAACCTCAATATTTTTTCCTGAAACAATAAATTTCATATAAGCCACAGCCCCTTTCTGTCTGTAACAAGCATACGTATTTCAATTTATATGCTTGTCTAAAAAATACTTCATAATATTTTTACCCTAAAAAGCATCAGTATAAAACTTAATCTAAAACAGGTTTACACCTCCATAGTTTTATACTTTTTCAGGCCAGTTAGGCCAACACAAAATCAAATAGGGAAAAATATCGGTAATAATATCTATTCGACGCTCAATTGACAAATCCTTCTTTATTTTTTATGTTAAATGAAAAATTCAGGCAAAATATTTTCCACAAATTTCACACATTTATTTCACAAAACACCTGTTTTGTGTATATAAAACCTGTGGATAATGTGGACAATTCTGTGAATAACTTATTTTGGCTAATTTCACATGTGGATAACCCTGTTATTTTTCTTTAAAATATACTCCATTTTATGTATACCAACTTTTTCTATAATTATTATTGCATAAAATTCATAGGTTTGGGAAATACTTAATATTTTATGGTTATACAAACTTTTATTTCCATTTTTCATATTTATATTTTTTATTTGCTTTATATTTTATGGTTATTATGTAATTATATAAGTTATTTAAATTGCATTATCCAAAAAACAAATAGACTTCAATAATATTTATCCACAGTCGATTATTCCTACATATTAATTTATCCACATATTTATAAACAGTTTTTCAAAAGCCATATTCATAAGGTTTCCAGGCTTTTTTTATTTTTTAAATTTTTTTTAAAAAAACACTAAAGTTTTTTTATTTTGATACGATATAATATGTGAACAATTTAAAATTACTCCCCTAATATCCCGTACATTCTCCCGTCTCAATTGGAATGTTACGGGCCTTTTTTTGCCCAAATATGACTTTTGGCCATCAATACCAAAAATGTTCTTAAACAATACAGAATAATCTCAGTAAAAAAGATTATAGCAAAAGATGGCTAGTTGCTTATGCAATAGCCATCTTTATAGGAATGTCGATAATTACTATACTGCCGCATCTCCTTCTTCTCCTGTACGTATTCTTATAACACGCTCCACATCATACACGAATATCTTACCTTCACCTTTGTCGCTTCCGGTTCTGGCACTTGAAATAATGACTTTCAATATTCTGTCCAAATCACTGTCTTTAACTACCACATCGATAGAAATCTTAGGAAGAAGATCCAACTCAAACTTTTCTCCTCTCCATACTTGCTGAATTCCACCTTGTTGGCCTCGCCCTTCTATTTCAGTCACCATAATTCCGCTGACTTTTGCTTTCTTCAGTTCATTTTTTACTCTGTCCAAAGCTTCGGGTTTAATAATTGCCTTAATATGCTTCATTTACAATCCCTCCCTTAACCGCTACTTTACTTTCGGGTTCATCATTTATCATTGCCGAATAACCTGGTTTGCGAGATATAAATTCGGGATATGCCAAGTTTCCGTGTTCTCCGATATCCAGTCCTGTAATTTCTTCTTCAAGGGATACTCTTATACCAATAGTCTTTTTAATGAGTACCCAAACAAGTAGCGAAGCAGGAAGTACAAAGGCTGCAACCACTAAAATACCTATTAACTGAACTCCTAACAGAGATGCTCCGCCTCCCATAAACAACCCGTTAGTAGTCGACAGTGTTGTTACTCCCTCTTTTGCAAATAGACCTACACATATCGTTCCGAATACTCCGTTTGCAAGGTGAACGGAAGTAGCACCCACAGGATCATCCAGTTTCAGCGAGTCAAACATCACAACAGAGAATACTACAATAACACCGGCAATAGCACCAATTATCAAAGAACCTAAAACATCTACGAAAGCACATCCGGCAGTAATAGCAACAAGCCCTGCAAGGCATCCGTTAATTGTCATACCAAGATCTGGCTTGCCTAAAAATATCCACGACACAATAGTAGATGTGATGATTGCTGCAATTGCTGAGGTATTAGTAGTCATAAAGATGTGTGCAACATCTCCGGGGTTTGCCATGGACATGGTGGAACCGGGGTTGAATCCAAACCATCCCAACCAGAGTACAAAAAGACCTATGGTAGCAAGGGACATGTTATGTCCCGGGATTGGATGTATTTTACCACTTTTGTCATACTTACCAAATCTGGGGCCGAGAACTATAACTCCTGCAAGTGCTGCCCAACCTCCTACCGAGTGGACAACAGTTGATCCTGCAAAATCCATAAAACCTAACTGGGACAGGAAGCCGCCTCCCCAAATCCAATGGCCTACCACCGGATAAATAAGCAATGTCAGAATAAAGGAAAATACTATGAATGATATATACTTGATTCTTTCAGCTACGGCTCCAGATACAATAGTTGCTGCTGTACCGCAAAATACCAACTGGAATATGAATTTCGCCCAAAAAGGAACATTAGCACTCAAAGTATAGACACTGTCATCAATATTTCCAGTCAAAATGAACAACCCTTTTGTGCCTATAAATGGATTATCGCCGCCAAACATAATTCCCCAGCCCAGAAAAAGGAATCCCAAAGATGAAACTGCGAATACAATAAAGTTCTTAGAAAGAATATTTACACAGTTTTTTGTTCTTGCAAATCCAGCTTCCACCGCTGCAAAACCAAGATTCATAAAGAATACAAGCATCGCTGCCAATAGCACCCATAAAGTATCAATAGCCATTTCAATATTCATAAAAATTCCCTCCTTATAAAATAAGGCGCTATGCACTCTTTAAAGTACATACCGCCATTGTTAAAATTCCTATCATCAGGTTATTAAATTATTGGTTTTATTCGCAAAACCACTTTGGGCATGTTAATAATTACAGAATATGAGTATTACTTAGATGCTATAAACTTTGCAATTGCCTTCTAAAATTGTGTTTTAACAAATTCATAAAGAATGTACGGATTTTTTTGCTTAAAAACTCACTTTCCAGTGTTTATTTCATAAATTGTAAGTTAGAATTATTGCTCTTGCTATTTCTTTCATCTTTATTCCACGGTTCATGCTCTGTTTTTGGATCATCCTAAAAGCTTCTTCTTCAGTAAGGTTCAAATTCTTCATCAATAGTCCCTTTGCCTGTTCTATCTCTTTTCTTGTTTCAATAGCTTCTTTAAGTTCCTCTATTTCCTTCTCCAAAGCCAATATCTTTTTCCTGTTTTTTATCACAAGGTCAACTGTACTTAGAAAAGTTTCCTTGTGTAAAGGCTTTGCAATAACAACAATATCATATTCAGATTTTAAATACTCAAGGGATCCTTTCTGCTCACTGCTTGCTATAAGAATAACGTCGCTTAATTTGTCTTCAACTGCAATTTTAGCAACTTCAATAATATTTTGCGGAGACAAATCATATTCCATAACAGCAAGGTCCGGTTTCAGATTATTTAATTTTCTTAAAGCATCATTTGCATCATCCGCTTGATCAACAATCTGATATCCTACTGCATTTAAAACAATTTTAAGTTTATTGTTTGAGCTCTTATTACTCATAGCTACCAGTATCCTTGCCGATTCCATAACTGCACCTCCCATGCAGTATCAACTTTATACAGTAATATAATACTATCCTCTCAAAACGTAGCATTAACACTTCTATTTATAAATACCCACAAAAGTATATCTTATTTATACTCAGTCTTCTCCAAATTAGTATCTGGTAAGATACTCATCAAGCTCCCACTTTGTAATCTTGGTTCTGTAATCGTCCCACTCCTGGGTCTTAGCTTCAATATATTTGTTGAAAATATGCTCGCCCAAAACCTCTTTAACCAATTCGCTCTTCTTCATCTCCTTAACTGCCTCTTCAAGGCTTCCTGGAAGTGCTTCGATACCTTCTTTAAGTCTCTGTTCTTCAGTCATCACAAATATGTTCTTATCGGTTGATGGTGGCGGCTGAATTTTATTCTTTATTCCATCAAGGCCTGCAGACAGTACTGCTGCAATTGCAAGATACGGGTTGCAGGATGGATCGGGACATCTCAATTCCAATCTTGTAGCTTCTCCTCTGGCTGCCGGAATCCTAATCAATGGACTGCGGTTTCTAGCAGACCAGGCAAGATATACTGGAGCCTCATAGCCAGGTACCAAACGCTTATATGAGTTTACAATAGGATTGGTTATTGCAGCAATTGATCTCATATTTTTGAGTAATCCTCCAATAAACCAATAGGCATCCTGGCTTAACTGCAGCGGATCCTTTTCATCAAAGAAGGCGTTCTTACCATCTTTAAACAGGGATACATTTGTGTGCATACCGGATCCGTTTATTCCAAAAATCGGCTTTGGCATAAAGGTTGCATGCAGCCCGTTTCTGTGAGCAATTGTTTTAACAACCATCTTAAAAGTCATAATATTATCAGCAGTAGTGAGCGCATCAGCATATTTAAAGTCAATTTCATGCTGTCCCGGTGCAACTTCATGGTGGGATGCTTCTATTTCAAAGCCCATCTCTTCAAGGACAAGACACATATCTCTTCTTGCATTTTCCCCTAAATCCACCGGTCCTAAGTCAAAATATCCTGCATTGTCATGGGTTATTGTAGTAGGCTTTCCTTCATTATCTGTTAGGAACAAAAAGAATTCGCACTCAGGACCTACATTAAAAAACTCATATCCCATATCATTAGCTTTCTTTAACGCTTTCTTCAGTACATATCTTGGATCTCCTTCAAATGGAGTTCCATCAGGGTTATATACATCACATATCAATCTGGCTACCTTTCCATTCTGCGGTCTCCATGGGAAAATAACAAAAGTACTTGGGTCAGGTCTCAGATACATATCCGATTCTTCTATTCTTACAAATCCTTCTATGGAAGAACCGTCAAACATACACTTGTTGTCGAGGGCCTTTTCCAACTGTTCTGCAGTTATTGCAACATTCTTTAGCATTCCGAAAATGTCGGTAAACTGAAGGCGGATAAATTTAACGTCCTGTTCTTTCACAATTTTCAAAACATCTTCTTTACTATATTTTGGCATAGCAAATTCTCCTTTCATTTTTTATAAATATAGTCTTATAGATTAAAATTACAAATCACAGCTTTGGTTATACAATATTACCGTGTGCTTTAAATGGATTTTTTAGAGTTGTTGGAATTTTTATTAACAGTCTTCCTATCTAAACTATATCCATTTTGCAATCTCTCGTATTTAAAGTTGCATTTTGTCCGTTTACCCACTTTGCCGACAGCATTAATAAGGTAACAAAAAGGACGTACACATAAGATTTACTCTTCATTGAGTACGTCCTACACTTATCTTCATGCCTCATTGCATTCCGGGCAAATCAAGCACGATTCATTGTGTTTGGCTTTTGAAAAGCAATTTGATTTGTTAAGTTGATTATAGCACAAATGTATATTTAATTTCAATAGTTTTTTAATAATTTTTTATAAGTTTTGCAATTTTATTTTTCATTACTTGCATTTTTTATTTTTCATTCATTAACTTGTTAACTTTTACCTGTAAATAACCGCTAATCAATTTACTTTTGTCCTTAACCAATGAACCACTTGCTGTTTTCCCAACCTTAATTACAGTTCCTTTTTTTGCAGCAAGATGTTATAATTTATCATATTCAGGTTTAAACACTTTTATTTCATATATTTTATTTCTACCGCAAAGTGTAAACATATTCATGTATATATAAAAATAAAGTGCATTCCTACATTATAATATTAATTAATGTAAGAATGCACTCTTCCGCTTTTTTACTGCCCAATTCCAACTATGATATCTATCCTGCCTTGCCAAGATTTCTTATATCACTTAAATCCAGTGCTCTTGTATGCAATGTATGTACCCATTCCTTTTTATTCCTGTCTATATATCCCTGAACCATTATTGGTATCCATGTAATATTGTAAAAAGGATATAAAATGTAATAGCCCAGTATCTTCCATGACAGTTTTCCTTCCAAAGCTATAAATATTATGCCCATGTATGTTGTAACTAAAAACATTATAACAGCATAGCCAAATTTTATATCGAATATTTCCGACATTTCTGTAAAAAACAACAGTTTCAAGAAGTTCCCCAGCATTACCAGTCCGCCCAATACGACAAATAACGGATATACAACGTAAACAGCATTATCAAAAGCAACAATATCCTTTTCTTTTATTGCCTTAGATAAAAGTGCCTTAAAGTACCTGCATGCGCAATCGGCCTGCCCTTGCATCCAACGTTTTCTCTGTCTCCATGACTGTTTCATTGTGAGAGGCTTTTCATCATATACAACAGCCTCATGAGACCAATATACTTTCTCTCCCTTGAGTACAAGCTTGATAGTAAACTCTAAATCTTCTGTAAGACTCGTAGCACCCCAGCCTATTTCCTTGAGTAAATCTGTGGATACGACAAAACCTGTTCCACCTAATACACAACTCAGTCCCAAATAATAGCGCGCGAGCTGAAAAATCCTGTTATTGGTCCAAAATGTCGCACTGTAACTTGCTGCTATAAAAGAATCATTCGGATTTTTGCTGTCAAGATAACCTTGAATTACTTTATGTCCTTTACACAGCTGCTTATTCATTTCTTTCAAGAAATTCAGCGAAACAAGGTTATCGGCATCAAGCACACATACTGCATCGTAATGTTTCTCCATTTTAAAAATCTTTTCAAACATCCATTCAAGGGCAAAACCTTTACCTCTCTTTTTATCGTCAAATCTTTCAAAAGCAATAGCGCCGTTTTCTCTAGCAATTTTATAAGTATTGTCACTGCAATTATCTGCAATTACAAATATATCGTATAAATGGGCAGGATAATCCAATCTGGTTAAATTTCTTACTATATTACCGATTACCTTTTCCTCATTATGGGCAGCCACAACAATTGCGAACCTGTTTACAGGCGGGTAATTGTCGGCACTCTCTTCTTTTCTTTTAACCCAGCCGAAAATCGATATAACAAACAAATAGATTGCTACAGGCACTATTATAAACTGGAGTACAAATAAAATTGAATCAATAAAGAACTCGAATATTTGCAAATCGCTATTCAGTAACATTTATTCTCTCCTCTTGTTATAATTATTATTTTTTTATACACAATTTAATAAGTTACTCCAGCTAACAACAATAATCAAGCTGAATTGCACTTGAATTTCTACTTTTGTAGCTCATTTAAGCAAAAGACTTGAATATTTTGGCGTTATCTTTACTCTTTTGCTAAATCTCACCATATCCAAAGCAGGCATCATCAATAAAAAATTCGAAACGTCAATAAATTCAAAGTCTTGCAGTCAGTAAAAATTATTCGGAATAAAAACAATATAATACCAATTTAATAAAAAGTTTATATTTTGTTCATTATTTTGTAATATATTCTCCAATTATTTCCCAAAAAATAAGTCTCATTCATTTTTTCCGGCAACTCAGTCTCCAGCCCATGATATGCAAATTGAATCTAAATTCAAAGCTCAATACGGAATAGATTTCGAATCATTCCAATTTATACACTCTAACTCCATAGTCAATATCAGCTCCCGTTTGTTCCTTAATAATTTTAGAAGCACGCAAAATACGTTCTTTTCCAATCTGACAAATATCTCTGTACCCTGCTTTATATGCTATGCAGTCCTCGGATATTGGTTCCGGCTTTTGTACCATTATATATTTGCGCCGGCCGTTATCTGAAGCATTGAGTTCCATGACAGCATGGGCCGTGGTAGCAGAGCCGGAAAAAAAGTCAAGAATAATAGCATCTTTATCATTCTTTATAACCATATTCAGTATTTTCTTAATCAGAGAAAGCGGTTTCGGGTAGTCAAAGTACCCTTTCATTCCCAAAATCTCCAATTCCTTAACCGCACTTTCATTTGTCCCCACACCGTTATTTTTATTCAATTCAATGTCCAGTAAATTGGCAGGAGGCTTATAACGTTCTTCGCTGTCTGTACGCTGGAACCGTACTGAAAACTTGGGTGATTTCACAATAAAATATGTACCTTTTTGTATTTCATTCATCATAAACTCATTTGTCCACTTGAATTCACCTTTCAGTAAAACCTCCTCATTATTTGTGCCATTTTTAACTTCAAAATCTTTAAGCAGTTCAACTCTATCATATTTTCCGGCATTAAAACGCCCTTCCTTCAAAAAGGTAAAACGTATTGAACCTTTAGGAAAATTTAAAACCCGTATAGGATTCCCGCTATTTAAAAGCGGTGCATCTCCATTATCCAGCTTGCTTCCGAAATATTTCATTCCACTGATATTTTTTTCATAGCAAAGTATGTATTCTGCCGCCTTTCTGCTTTTATTTGACAAGGAAGGTGGGGTAGCAGTTTTAGTCCAAATGAAAGTTTCGACATAATTGGATTCTCCAAATATCTCATTCATTATTATCTGCAAATTATAAAGCTCATTATTATCAATACTTACAAATATAACACCATCATCCCTTAAAAGATTCCTTGCCAGCTTCAATCTCGGATACATCATTGTAAGCCAGTTGCTATGAAATCTCCCATCCAATTCATTTCCATCAGAAAAATTCCTCCCTGTTTTTTCAAGATAGCGGCTTGTCTCCATCCTGAAATCATCTTTATATATAAAATCTTTTCCGGTATTGTAGGGAGGGTCTATGTAAATGCACTTAATCTTATTCATATAAGATTTTTGCAATATTTTAAGCACATCCAGATTATCTCCTTCAATATATAAATTCCCAGTATTTTCCCAATCTATACTTTCTTTTTTATTCACTCTTAAAACTTTATCCGTTGGCGTGTTTGCCAAAAGTATTGCTTGCCTTTTTCCAGGCCAGGATAGCTGATATCGTTCAAAATCTCCATCTACAATTTCCCCTGACAATTCCTGCCTCAGCAATTGAAAATCTATGACCTTTTTTAGCTTCCCATTTTTATCAATTATTTCTGTAATAACATTAGGAAATAGCTGACTTATTTTTTCAATATTTGACTGTATCATATCGTATGGCTTTGCTGAAATTTCCTCCATACTCTTCCTCCCGCAAATTTTAGTTATATTAAAACAAACAGAGGCTATTGATATGTTTAAATCAATAACCTCATAAGCTTTTAACAAATTTTGAACCAAGTTTTATGTTTTTCTTTTAAACAGTTTAAAATTTTTCAGCTTCTCTTTATCTGTTACAGCGAAATAGACTTCGGCAATCAACAACACAATTATACAAAGAATAAGCACAAGAATTATAAAAGGGTATTTACCTCCAAAACCGTCCTTGGAAGTATGCTTAATCAAAATCCCGACATATGCCCATATAACAGCAATACCATAGCCCAAATTCTGGTTCTTAAGCATGGTAAATCCTGCAATAACAACACCCGCAACCAAAATTATTACAGTCCACAGCCAATCAGGCATTCCAAACCGGTTCCATCCTATGCTTACGAGGAATATAGTTGCATTTGCAATAGCTGCTACTGTAATCCATCCAAAGTAAATGCTAAAAGGAAGTCTTATAAGAAGCTTTTCTCTTAGTGTAAATTCTGTTTTCCCGGTGTTAATATTGATATAAATAAGACATACAAGAATAACCGCCATTAATGCCAGGGATATCCCTATCGAATTAAAGTGCCATACAAAAATCCAGCATGTGTTTGCCATGGAAGATATGGAAAAAAACACCGAAATCTTTTCCATCAATTCTCTGCTAACGATACCATTCCTATCGCACAAAAAACCAAATTGGTATAATATGTAACCTGCCAGCAGGAGAT
This sequence comes from Acetivibrio clariflavus DSM 19732, assembly GCF_000237085.1. Taxonomy (GTDB): domain Bacteria; phylum Bacillota; class Clostridia; order Acetivibrionales; family Acetivibrionaceae; genus Acetivibrio; species Acetivibrio clariflavus. The sequence continues at coordinate 4,572,474 of NC_016627.1, forward strand.
ATATAACGACCCAAATTGAAAAAGTTATCGGCGCAGGAGAAAAAAGATTCGGATATAAATCTGAAACCTGTCCTGTTGTCATATCATTAAAGGGTATAATGTTAGCAAGGATATTGACAACAATCATAACGATAAATGTTACCGTTGTATGAACTTTTGTAAAAGTACTAACATTTGAATCCTCCATTTTCAGCACTCCTTTGTAATTTATTGAATTTACAAAATCTCAAGTATTTTCATTGTGAATATAGTATCACATCAAATATTTTTCAACAATATCTTTCAAACATCCTCTAACGTGGGAGTTTTAATCAAACATGCTATAACAAAATAGAAAACAATCGAAGTAATAATCATCGCAACCAGATTGAATACAGGTTCAAATCTGGTGGTATAAAATACAGTATTGGTTTGAAAGACCGAATCGCTAAAACCGACTAGCAAAGCTCCTATAAGGTTGTTTACCATATGTGCTCCCATCGCAACCTCCAATGAGTTGGTCTTAATTGTAACAACCGAAAAAATAAAGCCCACCAAAAAATAGTAAGCTACTCCGCTGATTGTTTCAAATCCCCCCATCGAACGGGATTTAAATACCTCGGGATTTAATAAATGGGGTACCATAAATATAAAACCAGAAATCACAGACAAAATAACGGTGTTTTTGATTTTTCTTCCAAAACCCTGAAGTATATATCCTCTAAAAAAAAGCTCTTCCGCCGTTGTCTGTATTGGTGTCAGTATGAGAATAACGGGAAGCCCAACAAAAAACTTAGCTGCATCAAAACTGATTCTATAAGTTTCCGGTGCAGCCAAATAATCAGCCACACTGCTCAAAATCACCAAAATACCATATACTCCGAAACCTATAAAAAATTTCTTCCAATTAATTTTATCCTCTGGTGTAATAAGCGTTTTTATACTTCTCTGATGAATGCATCTCATTGCAACATAAACACCGATAAAAAAGCAAACCAGCGTTAGGTTAAGAAATATATAATCAATCAGAGGATCGATTCCCACCAATCTTCCTGTGGTAAGGTCTACATAAGTGTCAGGATTATTATCGACAACGACATATATAATAGGTATAAAATAAAGAAGAGAGCCAATCCCTTGCCAAAAAATCAGTATTGTCAATATGGAGCAAATATATCTAACTGCTGAGTTTTTGCCCCTATCTCCCATATCAAGATATGAAATATGCATATTCCTTCCTCCCAAACGATATAATTACAACAATATCTCCAGTCTTACCAGTCTTCCGTGTATATTTACATCTTTTTTGTATACAGTCTCCGTTACAAGACTTCCCTTGTTGCTGACAAGCAATAATTTACCGCCTTCAATATTTTTCACCTGTCTCACTGTCTTCTTTCCCTTGTAGTCAACAAAGTAAATTCCGTCTTTATCAATTTCGTGCGTACTATAAACTAATGCTCGGTCTCCTTTTAAAATTCTAAACCCTGCCATATCATTGTCTTCAATAATGAGATAAAACACTTTATCCTTCGCAAAGCCTTCCACTTTATTGTTTATTATTGGAAGTTGTTTTATTTCAGCCTGTCTTTCCATTTTATAGTTATAAACTGGCACAGTCATAATAACTCCTGCCAGTGCATCATTCCAAATGTCCTGTACGGGTTTTTCAACTACTTTTTCCACATTCTTTTTAGGTTCGGGTTTATAAGTATTATTTTCGCTTTCGTAAACAATATCAAGCTTTGCTATTTCACCACGCAAGGCCTTTGATAATTTTTTTATCAAATCTTCATTCAATATCCTCCTGCCTGCTTCTACATCTATAATAAATCCTTCCGAAACTCCAATAATTTTACCTAACTGTTTTTGTGTAAGGCCAAGTTCCTTTCTTAACCTGCTTATCTCCAATCCTATTCTGTTACTCATAAATAACCTCCAGTCACTATCCAAAGTGCTTAAAAATGCTATATATAACAGTAGTTTATCATAATTTATGCCATGTATGCCATATAATTTATATGTAAAACATCAAATTTGACATAATCAAAATAAAATGTAAATCAAAGAACAAATTTCCGATAGACAGTTTTTACGTCAGAAAAAATAACTTTTGAAACCAAAGAAAAAAGCTGCTTTTTACAAGTTTGCAGCTAAGAATTACAAAAAATAGATTCCATTAGATGAAAACAATTAAACTATCTATTCAGCAATTTGCATGAAACAATAAGTCCATCCCTTTTTCCCTATTTATTTGTATTGAGTTATTCTCATTAATGACACTTAAAAATGCCTCTACTGCACAAGGATCAAATTGAGTACCTGAATTGTTTTTCAATTCCTCTATAACTTCTTCCAGTCTCATGCCTTTTCTATAGGGTCTGTCTGACAGCATTGCATCAAAAGAATCTGCAACACATAAAATTCTGGCCTCAAGAGGGATATTGTCTCCTTTGATACCACTCGGATATCCGCTACCGTCAAATCTTTCATGATGATATTTTATCGAATCTATAAGATTATCAATACCAGGCGCTAAAGGTTCAAGTATGGCAACGCTATAATCCGGATGCTTTTTAAGTAAATATCTGTCATCATCAGTGAGCTGACCGCTCTTGTTCAATACCGATTCAGGAATCTCCACCTTGCCTATGTCATGCAACAAAGCTGCTATTTTAATCAGCCTTATTCTCTCCTCACTGAGTCCCATAGCTTTCCCAATCATCATTGCATAATCCATAACACGTTCCGAGTGCCCCAGTGTGTACTTGTCTTTTGCTGATACGGTACCCAAAATAGCCCTTAATCCGGCAAACAACTTTTCATCATTGTCAAAGAAATATTTTATATCTTCAAACACATCCCTATAAAGCTGAACATTATTTCTTCCCATATTTTTCGCCCGGTAAAGTGCGCTATCAGCTTGCATAATCAATTCATCTTTTGACTTTGCAAATTCAGGATATATTGAATAGCCTGCAGATATGGTGACCTTATCGGGCAAACCGAAAACTTCATCCATATCCATCATCTTATCAAAGGCCTTTCTTATTTGTTCAATCACCGATATTATTCTCTCTGAATTTGCCCCTGGCAAAAGAATAGCAAACTCATCTCCTCCATACCTACACACAATATCTTGTTCACCCGTTTTAGAAAGAAATATTTTTGAAGACTTCGACAGCAGCTCATCCCCTATTTTGTGACCATAAATATCGTTATACTTTTTAAAGTTATCCAAATCAATCATCAACATTCCCAAAGTATTTTTTGTTTCATCAGTTCTTTTTATTTCTTCTTCAAGTCTTGTCTGAAAGTACCTATGATTGTATAAACCAGTTACAGCATCTATATTAGCCAAAACTTCCAGTCTTTTTATATTCTTCCTTGCTTGCTCTGATATATAAGCAACCATTATACTGGCAACTATAACCGCAATTCTTGTAGCCGATAAGCAATAAAGTAACCCTGCAGTTTTATTTGTAATATCAAAAAGATTATCAAGATATATATTAAAAGTGTTGACATCAAAAATCAAATTAATATCGGCAAGATTTGAATAGTCAATCAACTGCTGCTTTACTATTGATATGCCTTTTGATAGCTGCTGTGAATTGTTGACTATTTCTATTGACATCATTTTTGCCAAAACAAACATCTTTATGGAAGCAATAGCATTTGCAGGTACACATAACAAAGCTCCCAGATACCCATATCGGTAACAGAAAAAAATTGACAATCCTATTTCAACAATTCCAACAAAAGCCCTTACAGTTATAGGAAGTATTCCAGTCGCTTGAATAATTTCAATAACTAAATATATAAAAGCAAAGAAAATACAAACTGGAGTTAATCTGTCTTCCATCAAATTTATAAAATTGGAAAACACTTTAGATTCTCTTTTTGATTCTTTAAAACTCCCACTTAGCCTAATATCTACATTTCCCATAGCAATTATCCTTTTCTTTCCCATTTAGTATTAATATCTATAAATTGTATATAAATTGAAATTTAAACACAAAGAATACTTATGAAAATCAGCTTCGGTCACAGCTTCTTTTTCGCCCGGGAATCCTAACATTCCCCTTGATTGATGCGTTGTATTCTAAAACCTATGGGCAAGCAGTATCGCACAACAGAACATATAGCCCTGAGCCCTTCCTGCAAATAGAATGAAGATAGTATTACTAGACCAACTTTTATTTAGACTCTTTTACAATATACATATCATACACTAAAATAAGGATAAATAAAAGTAAAATATTTACAATTATCTATAAATAAATAAAAAAATACTTAAAAATTCGTATTTTAAAAATATTAGAAATTTTTTAAATATAATAATTAACTTATGAAAGTAATATTTAGCAAAGCTAATAGTAATTTACCATAATTAATAAACCCATTTATGCATATTAAAGACATTTTCTCTTTGACTTTGTATATTTTCCATCTCACTAGGCGTTGTTACTAATGTTATTTTGGCTAATGGACAGATATATATCTAAGTTTCAAAAGTAAATGATGTAGCTCTATTAAAAATTCCATCCGAATAACCGGATAAATTCTGAAAACGATATTCTTCAATATGTATTGTTAGAAAATGCTTCCCTTAAATGATTTAATACCACTTATATATACATTTGTTTTTTTTACAAACTTTCTTAGCAAATACTGCTATACATATTTACAAAAACAAGTTTTTACCATAAAATAGTTATATAAAACAAAATTTGAGAAATTTACTGTCTTGTGGGGAGAAAATCATGAGGTACAATTTGTTGTATTTTATACTTCCTTCAATTTCAATTGTATTTTCGATGTCAATGATATTGTTTTCTTTTATGCGAGGTAAAAAAAGTTCAACAACATATTCATTTATTTTTTGTCATGCAATAATGACCTTATGGACTTTAGGTCAAATATTAGAAAATGCCAGCACAAACGAGACCCAAAAATGGATTGCCACAATAATAAAGTACTCTGCAGTAACTTATATAGCTGCTTCATGGCTAATATTCACTCTATTGTATACAAATAGGATAAAAAACTTAAGAAAAGCCTGTTTTTCAATACTTGTACTTCCTTTACTTTTTAATCTTGCAGTACTGACTAACAGGTTTCACTATCTGTTTTTTTCACATTACTCTATGGAATCAAGAACCTATGGTATTCTTTTCTGGCTACATAGTATAGAATCATATTCCTATTTGATTGCTTCAATTGTTATACTGTTTATTACAAGCTTTAAGTGTGTTAAAAAACACCGGATTCAATATGTACTTTTAGCTATATCAATTTTATTTCCTACAATATTAAATATTTTATACGTCTCAAGAGTTTTGTCACTGGGAACTGACCTTACTCCCATAAGCTTTGTTTTGTCATCATTTATATTCTTTGTAGCTGTTTTCAAGTATCGTTTTCTAAACCTTTTGCCCGTTGCAATTACGGATATTCTCGATGCAATGCCACAAGTAATTATAGCCTTAGACTCTAATAATGAGATTAACTATACAAATAAGGCATTTCAAAAATTTTTACCGAAATACAACCCTTCTGTTCAGAATAACATCATAGCTTTCAAGGAATATTTCAGAAAAAAAGTTTATATAGACAAAAAAAATCTCTCGGTTATTGACCGTATAATCCTGGAAGAAAAAGAGCCATTAACAGAAGAACTTGAGTTTAAGTGGCCAAATTTAAACAGAACAATAATTTTTCAGGTCAATGTAATCCCCATATATGAAAAAGGTACTTTTATAGGAAAAGTTATAATATTTAATGATATAACAGAATACAAACATTTAATCAATGAAAATATACGTAAAAATGAATCCCTATCATTGATGGCCCAAAAACTATTAGAAGCAAATCTCTGTTATAGCGAAGCTTCCTCAGTAAGCGAGAAGTCCCTGAATACCATTGGCAATGCAAAAAAGACGAACACTATATAATAAACCATATTTAGATATTAAAAAGGGGAAGGTAAATATAAATTTTACCTTCCCCAAAGTTATTTTAATAATTAATCAAACTTATAAAATTAATTGATATATGACTCATACCATTCACTGATTGTTTGAACTTCAAGTTTTCCTTGCTTAACATAATTATCAACATAATCTACGATTTCTGCAAAGGACTCTGTTGAAATTGAATAAACTTCTACAGGAACTTTCTCCACCTGATGCAGCATAAACATTATTGACGAACCTGTTTCAACAGCTCTGTCTATTTCATTCTTTATCCAATCAACCGATAAGTCCTTACCTACAGGTATACATTTAAGTTTGTAAATATTTTCAACAGGTACAGGCTGTATTCCTGTAAGAGTTGTTCTTGCAGTCTTAACTCCTATTTCTTGCAGTATCTTAATAAGTTCTTCATCAAAGCTTCCCTGAGGATAGCATACGTGATGGGCCGCTCTTGTCCATCCATTTTCCAAAATCCAGTTTTGACAGAATAGGTATTCCTCCCGTTTTTCTTCAGCTGACAGAACTGTAATATCGTCAAAATGACCTTTGGTATGGTTACCGATATCCCATCCCTCTTTATACATATAGTCTAGCTCATCCGGATTCAAGTATTCAGGTTCGCCACCTGTTGCAAGTTCATAAGTTACCCATAAAGTTCCTTTAAATCCTTTTGCGTCCATTATTGGTTTTGCTTCAGTCAATACATCATGCCAAGCATCATCAAAGGTAAATAGAAGTTTTGATTTTCCTTCAATGTTATATGCAATTTTATCAAGATATATAGACGGTCTGAATCCTTCTTTCGCATAAACTGTTATTATTATGCTCTTAATATTACTCCAGTCCGAACTTCCTACCGAAATAAAATCACTGCTTCTCCTTACAATTTTATTCCAACCGCTGTACAACTCATATGCACCAATATAATTTACAAAATAACTGCCAAAATATATGTTATCGGTATACATGCCAACACTTATCGCAGTAATTTCCGATGCATTCGGAACATACAGGTTAAATTCTATGTTCTTCATAGATGATAGATCAAGACCATAGGTATATCGCTTCTCCAATGTAAAGTTAAATCCGCCATCCGGAACCTGTGATGTCAACTTCAGAGAACCGCTTCCGGACACATTATGAGTGCTTATTTCAGCCTTTGCTCTTCTGAAATTGTAAGTATAATCTATAACATCAAATTCCTCAATAATTATGCCTTCCGAAGTCTGCAATGAAGTTCCGTTTACTGGTATGTAGGACTCTATAAATGTCGGTTCAGGAGTAGGTTCGATAGTAGGTATGGGTGTCGGAGGCACTACAGGTTCATCGTCAAGTCCCATATAATCATTATACCATTCACTGAATGTAACAACTTCAATCAAATTCTGGCTGCTCTTACTGTAAACATATTCAACAAGTTCTCTAAAATATTGTGTAGACATCTCAAATCCCAAAACAGGATTGTCCTCAACTTTAAAGGCATTAAGAATTATTGTGGAACCAGTTGCAATTGCTCTGTCAATTTCACTCTTAACCCATTCAATGGATACTTCCTCACCAATAGATATACTTCTCAGATTGTAAATATCCTCAACAGGTACTGCCTGGATTCCATAATCGGTATACATAGCAGTTTTGGCACCTATTGCCTTAACTATTCCTTTAATCTCACTGTCATAGAAGCCTGAAGGATAATAAACGTTGTATGCTCCTCTTGTCCATCCGTTATCAATTAACCAGTTTTGGGCATTTAAGAACTCACTTTCCTTAGCTTCAGTGGTATATCCTTCTATACTTAAAGGATGAGATTCAGTGTGATTACCTATATCCCAGCCGGCAGCATATAATTCATGCAGGTCATATTTGTCAAGGAAAGCTACGCTTCCCACCTCAGTAATACTTTTTACAGGCATCACATTTGCTTTAAATCCCTTCTCATTAAGTATCGGGAACGCATTTGATTTCACAGAATAATATCCGTCTTCAAAAGTAAATATCAATTTTGGCAGACCTTTAACATTATATGCAATCCTATCTATATTAACATATATATCACTAGCCCTTGTCGATACAGTAATTCTCATGCTTCTAATATCGTTCCAATTTGCGTTTGAACCAAATGCAATAAAGTCATTTCTTGCTACTCTGATTTTATTCCATCCGTTTCTAAGTTGATAATTTCCAATGAAGGTAGTAAAGTAAGATGAATAATTTATTTCATCACAAAAGAATGCAATACTTACTGTACTGATTTTTGCAACGTCAGGTACAAATATATTAATCTCCAAGTTCTCAAAATCCGAAAGATCACGGTTAAATGAATGCTGTTCAATTACAAAATAATCTACTCCGCTCATGCCCTGGGACGATACTTTCAAAGACTCCTTACCCGAAATATAGTTTGTTGTATCCACTATTATGTCTGCATTATATGTTAAATCCCACTCTGCAATGGAATCTCCTTCGGAAAGAGTTATTCCATCTGACAGCAGAAGATTACTGCCGGAAGGTTTCGGAGTCACCGTTGGAGTTGGTGTCTCTGTTGGTACTACTGTTGGTGTCTCTACTGGCTTTTCTGTTGGTGTTGGCGTTGGTGCTTCGGTTGGTTCTGCTGTCGGTGTCGGTGTTGGTGTCTCAATCGGTTCTTCGGTTGGTGTTGGCGTTGGTGTCTCTTTCGGCTTTTCTGTCGGTGTTGGCGTTGGTGCTTCGGTTGATTCTGCTGTCGGTGTCGGTGTTGGTGTCTCAATCGGTTCTTCGGTTGGTGTTGGCGTTGGTGTCTCTTTCGGCTTTTCTGTTGGTGTTGGCGTTGGTGCTTCGGTTGGTTCTGCTGTCGGTGTCGGTGTTGGTGTCTCAATCGGTTCTTCGGTTGGTGTTGGCGTTGGTGTCTCTTTCGGCTTTTCTGTCGGTGTTGGCGTTGGTGCTTCGGTTGGTTCTGCTGTCGGTGTCGGTGTTGGTGTCTCAATCGGTTCTTCGGTTGGTGTTGGCGTTGGTGTCTCTTTCGGCTTTTCTGTTGGTGTTGGCGTTGGTGCTTCGGTTGGTTCTGCTGTCGGTGTCGGTGTTGGTGTCTCAATCGGTTCTTCGGTTGGTGTTGGCGTTGGTGTCTCTTTCGGCTTTTCTGTTGGTGTTGGCGTTGGTGCTTCGGTTGGTTCTGCTGTCGGTGTCGGTGTTGGCCTTTCAGTTGGTACTACTGTCGGAGTCGGTGTTGGTGTCTCAATTGGTACTTTGGTTGGTGTTGGTGCTGGTGTATCTTTCGGCTTTTCTGTCGGAGTCGGTACTTCAGTTGGTGTTTTTTCCGGTTTTGGTGTCTTTTCTGGTTTTGGTGTTTTTTCTGGTTTTGGTGTCTTACTTGGTTTATCTGTTATAATCGGTGTTGCAGTCTTTGTTGGTGTTGGTGTAACAGTTGGTGTCAATGTCGGTTTAATTTCAGGTTCTGTACCGTATATCAAATTCCCGTTTATGTACGCTGTCACTTTATCAAAGTTGATATAACTACTACTTGAATTAAATGAGTAGTCATTTGTTTGGATGTAATTTGACCAATCCTTTTTGGCGAATCTTGTATGAACTTCTGCCGAGCAATTTGCTTCAAGAACACCACCGCTAAAACTTATTTCCAAATAATAATTGGCATCCTGAGTAGCTGGTGACAATTTGTAAAATTTACCTGTCACCCCGGTTAATGGAGAATGCTTAGGATTTAATATTGCAGCATAGTCACACCAAAAATTTTGCTCTTTTTCTTCTTCGTTAGTATAGTAATATCTCAACTTTACATATTTAAGCTCAATGGGTACTTTGCTTGTATTTGTTATCTTAAATCTAGGCATAATACTATTTATACTATTGGTTGGATTGCCGCTGTATGTTTCTATTTTAAGTTCAGGAGCCACTGCCAATTGCGAAACTAATGGCATAAATAAATTTGAAAAGATTAATTCAGTATCCGTTGCAAATAATGCTGATTCATTACTGTTTAAATTAAAGTTTGATCTTTTTGCCTGCTTTTCTGATTTCTTTTCAGTTTTCTCTGTCTCTTTTCCTTTTGTTAAGGCTTTTTCTGATTTTTTAGATTCAAGTAAAGTGTTTGACGGCATTAGTTCTTTAATTTCGGGAAAATTCTCAGTGATTGATAAATTATCTTGATCAACAGTTTTCCCAGCTATAATAGAGGCAATGCTTTTATTTGCTTCCTCTTTAACCTTCTTTTCCTTTTCTCTCTCCAGTTCCATTCCCTTTATAGCTGCTTTTTCTACTTCTTTTAGCTTTTTTGCGGAAGCTTTGAACCTTTCTTTTACTTCTTTTGTAATTCTTACTCTTCCATTCTCCGTTGCTATGCCATTACTATTGGCGGCGTTTGCAGAAATTTGTGTAAATAGCATGCAAAACACCATAGACAGAGAAATAACGGTTTTTCTTAGTCTCATAATAACCTCCCCTAATTACAATTTATTTTTCTGATGTTTTTGTGCCCTTAGTTTGGATATTTTTTATGTAAATAAAAAATACAATACTAACTCAAGAGAGTTCTTAAAGCTTTTCAAACTCAATAAAATATGAAATAATGTAAACAATTCGTCAAATCCTAAATTAGGTCAGATTGAAAATAGAACTTTTCTATTGATAATTATTCATCATATCAATTACATGCTTTTCTAAGATTGTAAGAATAATACATTTAATACGCAAGAAAACTTTAAGGCTTTAATCTTCATATTAATGCCAATAGCATTTCTTTCAGGATATCCAAAATTTACAATATAGCATGCTATAATTTGCATCAGAGAGTCCATTGCTTTTTAGGAATAATACTAAAGATGCAAGAAAATCTAAGCAGAATAGCCTACACACATGCACTCTGCACATGCAACTAGATCTTTTGCTGGTATAAAAAATCGATAAAATTTAGATTTGGAAAAAATAATTATTGCGTTATCTCAAGAAAGGTCATAGATTATCGTTTGGCAACAAATATTGCAAGGTTTAAAAAGAGAATATAAGAGCTCCGAACTATAGCCCTCGTTAGTTGGAACTTTCATTCAATTTACCCCCCTATAAAAAAGCTTTAAATAAGTTATATCAATATAAAGTATATTTATCTTTAATAAGTTATATCTTTTTAAATTTATCTATAAAATTATTTTAACTTTAATTAATAAAACAATTAGCCAATAACCTTCGTCAAATCATTACCATATAAATATTCATATTATCTGCCAAATATCTATAATTATTTTAGTTTATTTGTAATCTTATGTCAATACATTTCTAAACAAAAATATTGAATATTGTTTAATTTTGACATATATTCTGCAATATCTTCATCTAAAACTTCTAATCTAAAATTTTCGGATAATCGGATATCTTTTTACCGTAATTCCTTGCTATTATCATTATATCCTCAAGATTAATTACCGAATCAAAGTTAAGGTCCATAACCTGACTATAACTCAGGTCACTTGAAACAGCATTAAGTTTTTGAGAAATCAATCCAATATCATCTATTGTCAAAGCACCATCCATATTTATGTCTCCTGGCAACAAAATGACAGGAGCTGCTTTTGAACCAATAACTACATCCTTATCTACAATCATATCATTTATATACCTTGTCAAATATGTCTGTTTACTAATTTTTATAGAGTATCCCTTATCATTATACGGTACATTCGGCAGCTGGAAATAACCGTTACTGTCAGTGTAGGTATAGTCACCTGTCTGAACGATTTCTACTTTAATACCTTTATTTATCTCCGGGTATTTAGTCTCCACATTACATTTTATATAACCGGCTAAAGTGTATGTTTTATTCTTAACCGGTACCGGACTAAATTCATAGGCGCCACAGTCAACTCCCTGATAGGAATTTCTCTTATTTCCGTCAAAGTCATACTCTGCACAGTTTGCAGGATCCCCTGCATTAATAGCCGACGATCCTTCTTTAATATGAAAATCGGGCAAATCGGAAGATAGGTCTATAAACTGTGGATCAACAAACTTTGAATGTTTGTCATTGCCAGTAATACTTCTGTATTTATCAAAGCTCTGTATATATTCATTCTTCCATATCCATTCAGAGCTTGCTGCTCCGCCAACAGAATAATAAATATTATAATCAAAGATATTCCCGTTGTTCTCCTTGTATACATTGGAAATAAACAAATTTTGATTCCCGCTGTATAATATGTTGTTGCAGAATATATTGCCGTTTGTACTGAACTGCATCAAAACTTCTCCGCAGCCTGTCCTCTTAGTGTCATTGTTGTAGAGAGTATTGTTTATAAATTTACAGTTTATCGTACTTCCTCTGTTTTTGTCATATCCGCCAAAAGCAATCCCTGTAAGATTATTATTGTAAAGAATGTTGTTCAAAACACTTATATTGCTGGTTGATTTTCCTTTATGTTCACTTGCTACCTCAATACCGATATCACAATTGTATACCCGATTCCTTTCTATTATTACATCCCTTGCTCCATCACTATATATACCACCGGCACAATACTCTTTTCCATAGGCAGGATTTCCATAAGAAGATATGAAACTAACCGTATTTCCTGCAATAATCCCATTTCTGGCCTGATCGTCGGTATATGAAGTATTTTCCCATCCAATTACCGCTATACCTATATTATCATTGTCATGAATATAATTATTTATTATCTGAAAGTCTTCCACATTACCATTAACGGCCAAAGCTTCACTTGACCCCAACTTACAGTTATATATCTCATTACCCTCTATAGTAATTTTTTTTGCAGGAATGGATGCGGTGCCATACACTGCAATACAGTGAGCGTTGCCAACCCTATTGTCCTTTGCCGCTGTTTCTATGTTATGTATCTTATTGTTCTTAATCTCAATATTGTTTGCACTTCCACGTATATGTATTCCTACAGGAACAGGATCAACAGCACTTGTTTTATAATTCCTGATCTCTAATCCTGAAATTCTGATAAAAGATTTATTTTCGATAAAGATCATTCCAGTGTATTCATTTGGAACTGTCAATCCGCTGCCATCAAGAATGGGATTCTCTCCTGGATAATTTGTTATTGTAATATAACCCTTTTGCTCCGAACCGGAAGATTTAATTGTAATATTCTCATTGTATATTCCACCCCGCAAATAAACTGTTCCCCCCGGCATAACCATCTCACATGCCTTTTTTATTGATTTAAAGGGCTTTTCAAAAGTACCGGGATTGTTATCGTTGCCATTAGGTGAAACATAATAGTTTATAACCTGAGCAGAAGTTATATTCACATTGAAACAAGGCGTAAAGATATATATAAAAGAAAATAACGCAATTGGGAATAAATTTTTTAACATAAAATCATCTCCCCTATCCATATCATCTAAATTTCTCTATATTTTACACCTGGACTATACAAATATTATATCTTTTTTTTATGTAATATAAAAGCCCTATATTTTTATCTCATAAATAGCATTAAAAATATTGGGCATTGCTCCCAAAAGCATTTTCTACATATAGGAAACTGCCCTATATCTTCTATTAATTTTTCCTTGTACATTTCATAATTAATTTTTATATCTTTAAATTAACCCGGTTTATGAGAAAAAATATTATTTAGTTCTATTGACATAATTTGAAAAAGGATATACAATTTATAATGTAATATTTTAGGATACATAACTAACATTTTTTAACGTTTTTGCATTGTAGTGTTTTATTTTCCTGACCTCTTTTTGACACAATCAGGTTTGACTAATTATTGAATAAACATTATTAGTAATTTTTTATGTATTCATTATAATTAGAAAATAATAGAAATAGATAATATATAGAAGCAGATATTTTATATTTGATAAGTTGTTGTTATTTTAGGGGTGGTATAATTTGAATATTTGGGTTAGTAAAAGTTGAGTCTTTCTTAGGCAAAAGTTCTGAAAGCAATATCACATGTTTATATTATTAATCGGTAGTAAATTTGCTGCAAAAAACATAGAAGTGCTTTATCTATTCTTTAATTATACTCTCCAGTAATAATTACAGCCATAAGAATGTGGAATTCCAATTAACATACGTCCTATTTTGGCGTTAAAAATCTATTTTATACTTTATTACCCCATCCCACGAAACATCAATTTATCCATGATAGTTTTTCGTCGGCTCAGTTGTATGGCAAAACCATTAATATTGACATAATATTAACTTAAATTTGTGTTTAAATATTTTTAATATTATAGATAAGCAATCTTTTTCAACTTTACATAAACTATTATTTAATAAATTTTTTATGATTTTTTTAGGAGGAGTAAAATGGAACTAAAAAACAAAAAAGTACTAGTAACCGGTGCCGACGGATTTATAGGGAGCCATCTCGTCGAAGCACTTTTAGAGGAAGGTGCAGATGTTACTGCATTTGTGTATTACAATTCATTTAACAATTGGGGATGGATTGATACTTTCCCGAAAGAAAAATTAGAAAAAACAAAAATATTCCAGGGAGATATCCGCGATGCAAATTGTGTAAGAGAAGCCGTTAAAAACGTGGAATGTGTTTTTCATCTTGCTGCACTTATCGCTATTCCTTACAGCTATTATGCACCGGAAAGCTACGTTGATACCAACATTAAAGGCACTCTCAATGTTCTGCAAGCATCAAAAGATTATGCAATCGAAAGGGTGCTTGTAACTTCAACTTCTGAGGTTTACGGTACCGCAAAATATGTGCCCATTGATGAGTCACATCCATTCCAGGGCCAGTCGCCTTATTCCGCATCCAAAATCGGAGCCGATAGAATTGCGGAGTCTTTTTACAGAAGCTATGATCTTCCGGTGACTATAGTACGTCCGTTTAATACTTACGGCCCAAGGCAGTCAGCCAGAGCGGTTATACCTACAATAATTTCACAGCTTTTATCCGGAAAGACAGAAATCAAACTTGGGAATTTGAGCCCAACACGAGATTTTAACTTTGTAAAAGATACCGTTAATGGTTTTATTGAAATAGCCAAGTCAGATAAGACCATTGGCGAAGAGATAAATATAGCAAGTGGTGTTGAAATTTCCATCGGAGATCTTTTTGAAGAACTTAGGCTGCAAATAAATAAAGACGCCAAAATAATCAATGACGAGATAAGACTGCGACCTGAAAAAAGTGAAGTAGACCGCCTGTTGGGGTCAAACAAAAAAATAATGCAGCTTACCAACTGGCAACCGAAATACGATTTGAGAGCTGGACTAAAAGAAACAATATCTTGGTTTAAAGATAATTTAGATAAATATAAAACAGATATATACAATGTTTAATTAAGCTTAGTTTATAAGGGGGAGTAAATATGCAAGCTGTAATTCTGGCCGGTGGTCAAGGAACAAGACTCAGACCATTCACCACCTGTATTCCAAAACCTTTGATGCCTATAGATGATATGCCTATTTTAGAAGTAATAATGCGACAATTGAAATATTTCGGGATAAAAAACATTATTGTATCACTAAATCATTTGGCAGACTTAATGATGGCATTTCTTCAACGGGGAGAAAAGCTAGGTCTTAACATAAGCTATGTCATTGAAGATAAAGCTTTAGGCACGGCTGGCCCCCTATCCATCATTGATAACTTGGAAGAAACCTTTTTAGTTATGAATGCAGATCTATTGACAACTATAGATTTCGGAAATTTAATAGATTTTCATAAGCAGAATGGCTTCGATGCAACTATATCCACATACAGAAAAGAAGTGAACATAAGCCTTGGAGTAGTAAAATCTTCTGATAACAATTTTGTTGACTATATTGAAAAACCAACCTACAAATTCGATGTAAGCATGGGAATATATGTGTTCAATAAAAGTATCGTAAAATATATACCTAAAAATGAAAAAATGGATATACCGGATTTAATACTCAAACTCAAAGAAAATAACAAGAGAATCGGTTGTTATCGCGCTGACTACGATTGGCTTGATATCGGAAAATTTGATGATTATGAAAAAGCAGTAAATGTATTTAGGGAAAAGAGGAGCGAATTTTTGCGAAATGGATAAAATACTTTTCCTGGGTTCGAACAGCTTCACAGGATTCTATTTTCAAAAATTTATTAAAGACAAAGGACTTGACAAGGAATACAAGTTTATTGGTACAGATATTTCCGATGTCCATAATAACAATTTTTCGGTCAGCGACTACATAAAGCTAAATCCTTTGGACAAAAGTGAACTTGAAGATGTTATTATTAATTTAAAACCCAATTATATAATAAACTTTATCGGTACCTTTTCCGGTGCAACATATAACGATTATATCAATATAAATACCAATATATCAAAGAATATTTTTGATATATTGGTAGAAAACAATCTTGAGGTCAAAAAAGTTCTTTTGATCGGTTCTGCAGCAGAGTATGGAATTGTTAAGGATATGCCCATAAAGGAGGATAGCTGTAATAATCCTGTAAATTATTATGGGCTGTCAAAACTTTTTCAAACTCATATTGCAAAATACTATCATGACAATTATGGTATTAACGTCAATGTGTTAAGGACTTTCAACATCATCGGAAAAGGTATTTCAAAAAGTCTGTCAATAGGAAACTTTATAGACAAAATTGAAAAAGCCAGAGACGGTGATTATATTACTGTAGGCAATTTATTTCCCAAGCGGGATTTTCTGCATATTGAAGATGTGGTTGAAGCCTACTGGGAAGTATTGAAAAAAGGTAAAACCGGCGAAATATATAACGTATGCAGCGGAAAATCAATAGCAATAGAAGATATTTTTTTAACTTTTGTCAGAATGTCAAGCAAAAAACTATTCCCCTTAGTGGACGAAAAGCTTATAAAGAAGGATGAAATAATGGACATCTATGGTGATAACAGCAAAATTAAAAATGATACGAATTGGAGTCCTAAAATCGATATTTTAAATGATAAGGCTTACAATGTATTTTGAATAATATAATTTTTAGCAAGTTATATTTATTGTTCAAATATGTAAAACAGAAGCAGCTAAATTGCTGGTTCTGTTTTTATTTTCAAGTCCCGCTATTTTATCATAAACACTTGATTTTTCATATCCTTCAAATACAACAGCAGCAATATATACGCAATAATTACAGTAAAGGCACTTGCAATCATAAAGCCTAATCCTGGCAAACCATCCCTGCCAATAAGTGTGGTCATAAACATCACTGACACCATATAAAAAGCCGATATGTAATATGCAAATTTTCTCTCATCAAAATAAAGCAGTACTATTTTTACCACATACATTATTACAGTAAACCCCATAGCTAGTACACACATCCAAAGTATAAAATACGTTTTAAAATCGGCAAAAGGTCCTTTTCCCACCTTAAAAGAGAAGAATATCAACAAACTCATGACCGCTAACTGCACAATGCATAACTTATAGAAAAAAAGCAATACAGTATTTTTAAGTCTCCTCATAAAAAACTTTATCTCGTTATAAGTTCCATAGTTTAGAATTGCATCAAAAAACTCATTGCACTTTATATGCAGTTCTGTTTCGAACTTAACCACAAAAAAGATCAATCCCGGAATGATGCTGAGAACTCCTATGAAAAAAGGAAAATCAAAGTCTTTCTGTACTGTAAAAAATCCGTTTACAATATAGTTTTCATCCGTAAATCTGTAATATAAGCACGGAAAATACAACCCAACGGTATAAAAAATCCCCGTCAGCCATAAATCGGGAAATTTTCTTATATATGTAAACCATTCAAAATAGCTTCTGTCTTCCTCCCCGAAAACATTTCTTATTTGTACCAAAAGTAACAAGGCCGTTACAAAAAAACCTGCTATAAAGCAAAAAAATATGTAAAAAATCTCATACTTCACCGACACAAGCCTAATAAACAATAGCAGTATTATCGTTACTATATTTCCTGCTGCGAATCCCGCTATTATTCCTGTATGGTCATTAGCAGCAGATAGATATATCATTTCCAGCCATATAATGCTTACTATGGAAAGGAGAATCAAAATACAAAAAGCATATTTAATCGGAAGCTTTGCAAACACAGTAAGAGCACCCGAAATTAAAAGGCTGAAAATAGTTGAAGGAAGTATTCCTCCATAAAACGAAGCCATAACTTTTTTGTATTCCTTCTGATAAATACAGTCAGAAATATATCGGGTCAAAATAAGGGAGTATATCCCGGTAGTTATTGATGAAAGCATAAAAGTATATGTAACAGTAACTAATATATGGTCCCTCGGAATGGTTGAGTAGGTATCCTTCCTAAGCAATAGTCCTGCAATAGTTACTGCAAACAAACACAACAACATAGGACCATTAAGTGAGACGACAGCTAAGCCATAAGACCTTATTTTATGAATAAAGCCGGTATCCTTTTCTATCATTCTTTTAAGTTGAAATCCAATTCCTGCCATTTCTTTTCACCTTTTCAAATCCTCATATAGTTTTCTGTAAGAACTTCCCATATAATCTATGGTGTAATACTGCTGAACTCTTTTTCTTGCAGCCTGCCCCATTTTCATCCTCAAATCCTTGTTTTTTGCCAATTTGACTATAGCTTCTCCTAAAGCGTCTGAATCCATAACTCTGGCAACTATGCCTGCCTCACCGATATTGTCAAAAGTACCGAGTACAATTTCGGAACAGCTGCCCACATCGGTCACTATAGCCGGTTTCCCTGAAGCCATAGCTTCAAGCAGGGACAAAGGTTGACCTTCACTTATGCTGGTCAATATAAAAACATCAAAGGAATATAAGGATTTTAAGTATGTTTCATAATCCACTTTCCCAGTAAAAGTTATGTTCTGGATATTTCGCTTTTCGACATAATCCAAAACATATCGGCTGTACTGCGGATCTTCATCATTTGGCCCTACTATAACCAATCTCATTTTATCGTCATATAACTGCTGAGCTTTTTCAAAAGCCCTTACTAACGTAATAATATCTTTAATGGGTACAATTCTGGCAATTGTGCCCACTACAAAATCATCCCCGTAAATTCTGTCCTGCTCAGGAAAGTTATAGTCCTCCGTATTCATTCCATTTGGAATAATAACTGTCTTTTCCCTGTCAGCACCAAACTCTATTTGAACTTCTCTGTTTCTTTGAAACTGTGATACAATTTTATCGGCAAAATTATATGCACATAAGGACATGGAACGAAAGTACTTTATCCACAATTCTTTTATATATCCTAAGATAAAATCTGACTTGAGTATCTCCTCTTCTCTTTCCCTGACATAAATCCCATGCTCAGTAAGTATAAACGGCTTTTTTGAATTATACCGTATTTTACTTCCCACTATCCCCGGGAACCCCGCCGAGACACTGTGATATATATCTGCCTCAGGAACATGTCCCTGCAAGACATGAAATTCGTATATAAACATTGTACGTATGGACCATAAAAAATCGTTGTAGGGAGCATTCTGAAAATCCTTGTTATATATATAATCCACAATCTCATAAAAATCTGCACTGTTAAAAAAGTCTATCAACCTGTATTTTTTCAGCTTATCAACAAAATCGAATACTTGAGCCCAATCAACTTTTTCCCCGGAAAAATGCTTGATAAGCAATTCCTGCTGCTTGCTGCTTTTAACTATCCTGGACGGAAATCTCTTTGGCTTTTTCTTAAGGGGAGTATCCAAAAATACTTCTTCTATATGTATCATATTTTCAGGAATCTTGCACACAAATTTCCCCTTGTCCGATTCCCTGGCTGCTATTGTATAAAGACTTAATTTGTAGTCGGGAAAACATTTCATATAAATATTCATCCAGCTTGATATCCCGCCGGTCATATAGGGATAGCTTCCTTCAGCTATAAAGCACAAATTCATATCGCACCTCTGATATCTTGCTCCAAGTGATTTCTCCAAAAAGTAACAATTTCATATGCTCGTTTAGACAAAACAATATCTTTAGACCTCATCTTTTTCAAAGTATCTTTAAAGCCGTCTATATTTCCGCTGAAATAGTAAAACTCCAATTTTGACAAATAAGGCTTGTAACTGTTCGGATATGCCTTTGCAAACTTATCACAAGTCTTTTCAGCTTCTTTGAAGTTTTTAATGGCAATTTCATTCTTTATCTTTTGCACATAAAATTCTTTTTCTATGTTTTGAGCCGAGGAAAAATAGAAATCGAATATCTCAGAAAGTTCTTTTCTTTTTAAGAAAGTATTGGTATTATTGAATTCTTCCCAGATTATCAAATCCAAAAACGCCCTGATAAAATTCTCACAAACATTTATATTTTTTGGATCTTTCAAATAACATTCCCGTGATTCTGAATAGTTTTCATTTATCTTTTGTCTATAATCACTAATAGCCGTTGAAGCATAGTGAACCACTTCAGGATCGTCATCCCGTACAATTTTCTCTAAAAAAGGGTATATCTTTTTAAAATCTCCTTTAACAGATTTAAAAGCATATTTTCTTTTTTTATTGATATCTTTTATTTCTAAAACATCCACAATGGGCAAAGTATTTATATAATCCACATTAGAAGTATCGGATATTATTTCATCAAATTCCTCTTCATCTCCATCAATCTCATAAAGCGAGCTTTCAATCAGAAAACCGTTTTTAACAAGAAAATCGGCAATTATAAACAGGAACACTCCAAAATAAGGTATAAATATGCATAATAAAAACTTCGGAAAATTAAAATCTTTATTTGTTATTTTTCTGTATAGAAAATATATTGTACTTACAAAAATATTGCCCCCAAGTAAAACCAACAAAGAATTATTCAATACAATCTCCCCTGTAAATGAATTCAGTTAATAATTTCAATCAATATTTGCATTGTAAAAATCCGTCACCAAATTATATATAAAATACATTTGCGATTCAACATTTACGTTCATTTTCTCGAAAGGAACATTTCTTATAACAATCAGGCTATCCACTTTTTTTGTCTTCCTGTTAAAAACAGGAACAATAATCCTTATACTGCTTTGCAATTGTGTATTAAAGAAAACTTCATTTTTTTCAAAGGAATTTTTAATCATGTCATAATCCAAACCCGGTTGATATTTTGATAAATCATTCCTTGTTTCAAGTTTGACCTCTTTGAAACCGGTAAGTTCATTAATGACCTCAGGTAATATCTGAGTTATACGTTTTCTGTTTTCATTAAGCGTTTTAATAGCATTATATACATTTGAATAGCTGTATTCATAGGTTTTTAACTGCTCTGTAAGTAACGAAGCAGATTTTCTGGTATTTACGAGGTCTGCCTGGACTGTCTTAAAAAGTTCTTCCAACTCAATATGAGTAAACTTTTTTATTTTATTTTCTTTAATTTCAACTGACTTTTTATAGCCTGAAATCAAAGCTATACTGAAATATGCCAAAAACCTTTCTAATGTATTCAAGTTCATTAAATCCAATAAACCCGAATCCGAGAAAGGAAAGTAGTGCAAAAACATACATAATGCACCGGTATACAAAGCCACATTTATACCATAGGTCAAACCTATAATCATAACCAAAACAATTGCCATATCGTAATTGAATCCGGTATATTTCATAAACTCTACGACAAGAAAACTGAAAATGGTAGCTTCCATCCATGCCTTATATTTTTTCCACAAAGACTTTATTATATCGCCTGCACCATACAGTCTATCTGCAAATAGTCTCTTTTTAAGATTTCTACTCTTATACCATTCATAGGTTTTGAGAAAACCCTCTGAGAAGGATGTATTGTCTTCTACTCTATTTATAACATTCTTATCTAACGGATACCTCATCTTAGCTTCAAATTTGAAGTTCACTTTTATCTCATTTCTGCTGAATATATTTTTGGCCTTCCTGATAATATAATTTATATCCAGTACTTCACCTTTAATTTTGTAATTACCGGTAAAATTACTGGCTAATGCAGTAGTAGTAAGTATCCTGATCAAATCGGATATGTATATTAATTCAATATCTTTAAATATTGACCATACTTCCCGATAGGTATGGTGTTGGAAAGCATCAATAATATCCAATACAATTGAGCCCTCACCGTTGCTGTCCAACCCTGGTCCGTAAACCGGAGGCACACGAATAATAAGCATATTTAAACCATATACATCTTTATACATGTTGCAGTAAGTCTCACAACTCTTTTTGTATGCACAGTACAGAAAAAACTTTGGATGAGTCTTATAAAGCATTTCATGATTCATAGCTTCATAGGTGTATAAATAGGATGTGGAAATATATACAAATTTCTTCACTCTATGCTCACAACATAAGTCAAGAATATTTATCAGCGGAGAAATATCTTTTCCGCTCTCCAACCAATTTTTTCGATCAGAATTCCCAATTAAATAGTAAACAATATCAAATTGTCCTATCTCAAAAATTTCTCTGCATTCTCTACTTATTGCATCAATTCTATAATATGATGCTTTGGAATTCAATTTTAAATTCTTAGGTTTATCGGCGATATCTATAATTGAAACATTCTGTTCAAAAGCCAAAAGGCTTTCTGCCAGACTTCTGCCAATAAATCCGTTTCCCCCAACTATTAAAACATTCATACTACATTCATTGACTCCCTTTAGTAAGGATATTTTTATTAAAAAACCTATAGCTGTACTTTCAGACAACTGCTTAACCGGAATTGCTGACAGCAATATTGATTAGAATTTTGAAACCACTAAAGCAGAAATCAACAATAAAATTAATATAGGCAAAATATAGAAACAAAAGCCACACCTAAAGTCAACCTATATATGCTTATATCTATTATACTTATATCTATCAATCCTAACTTATTTTAACATAAAATTATTACATCATCAACATCTCGAATAATGCAAAAAACTATAAAGCAAATTTTTTATATGCCTTTATAATTTGCAATAATATTTCTTGCTGCTGTCAATGCTACCTCCATTATTCTCTTGCAATCAGTTGTATTTGTATGGTAGCCTGAGGATTTTGATGTACGCTGTCTGATTACAATTACCTCTGCATCGATATCCTCTTCGTATGTTACAATTATTTTTTTATGTTCCGGAATACTTCTCACATACTGTTCCAGTCCAAAACCTCTTTTGGCTGCTATTACACAGTAAAAATAAGGATACCTTGAGCTTTCTACCAAGTTTATATTAATTTGAGCCTGAATACCGTAAAAATCATCAGGCATGTTTTCAAAAGATACGGTAAACCTGCTGTCCTTTGGAATACTTTTTCCGTTTTTATCTCTGGCAAGCAAAAGTGCCGGCTTAAAAAATTCTCCATCTCGCTTTATGGTTTTAAAAAACTCTTCCATACTATTTATAATACCTGCTTTAATATTCAAATCGTCTTGTTTCTGCACCTGTTTCATTCCATTAAACCAAAGGGGCAACACAAGAATTATTACATCTGTTATAAAAATTCCTCCAACAGCATCATTAACCAGCAGGATCCTTAAAAAAACATAGACACACATCAGAGCAAAAGCGGTTAATATAAAGCCTATAATACCCGTTCCATTGCTTATATCAAGTATATCCCTGTCCCAATTTACCGTTTTTCTCTCAAGTTCCTTTATCTGACGAATTTGTTTCATATCAACCGAAGTCCAGTTATCATCGACCCTAAAATCCTTAAGACTTATACGATTGTTATAGCCCCGGATTAAGTTCAGCAGAGTGGCACATACCAAAAAAACAGCTCCCGGCCATGCCTTCAAAAATAAAATCTGAAATAAAAAGCCTGAAGCTACAAATGCTAAATATAGCATCATCCTTTTTGAGTAAGAGAGCTTTTCAAACATATAAAACCTGACATTGTCCTGTTTTTCCGGTGGCAGAAAACCTGGCAGACGAATCCCGTTACTCATATATTATACTCCTTCCTTTTAACAACCCCATTGACTTCCATTTCGATTTGAGTTCTTCGCAACCATGGGCTTTAAAATAAAGCGGGCATGCACCCTGACATGCAGCAAAACTCTTACACTGTTTGCATTCCTCAGGTGCTGCTTCCTTTCCTCTAATCCACTCACATCGTTTTTTATTCCATACGGCCTTAAATCCTTCAGTTAAAATGTTGCCAACAGGCTCCGACCAGCTTGAGCATGGAAGTATGTTCCCTTTCGGGTCAACGGAAAGCAGTCCTTCACAGGCACTGCATCCCTTATTCCCAAGTCCCTCTGCTATAGGATTGAATAAGCATAAAGGCGTGGGAGAGTACCACATATATTTGATTCCTTCCCTTTCAGCCTCCCTCTTTATGCTCTTTACTATTTCTCCTATTTCTGTATAGCTTACAGTCAAATCATCATCTCCCCCGCGTCCGGCAGGTATTACTAAGTTGGAGGAAAACCTTTCTGCTCCGATGCTTTTACAAAATGCAGGATACTCAAGTAAGCTGTCTTTATTCATTTTACATATGGTAAAGTGAGGATGCACAGCTATCCCGGCTTCTTTAAGAGCTTTAAACCCAGCCACCGAAGCGGCATAGGAACCCGGAACTCCTGTAATTGCATCATGTTCTGAAGCATTGGCAGATTCAATACTCACCTGTGCCGACGCAAGACCAGCCCTGGCAAGTTCTCTTGCCATCTTTTTAGTTATTAATGTGCCATTTGTTATAAGATTTACTCTCATTTTGTTTACTTTCGCCGCATATTTTATGAGTTTTGGAAGGTCTTTATAAGTAGTGGGTTCTCCTCCCGTAAAAGAAACACTCGGCACTTCTGCTTCATACCGAATAATATCCAGAACCTTTTTAAAGCCTTCCGTATCCAGCTGCCTCTCAGTTTTATTCTGAGTACAACCGGCATAACAAAAGCGGCACTTAATGTTACAGGCATAGGTAAGCGCCACTTCCGATAATACAGGAAGTTCAATGTATCCAAGATTAAATTCTATTCTGCGTATAGCTGCCGTGTTATAGTTTTCACACACTTCATTGTTCCATACACGCAAAAAATCCACAAAAAACCTTTCCAACTGAGCCTCGGTTTCAGGCCAATCCGACCTGGCATCAATTATGTCCCGAATGGAACCGCCCTCCAAAATATGTGCAATAACACGGGCTCCTGTAGTATTAAGTTTAAATGCTTCGTTTGGCATCCGAATGAGTACATTATCACTTAGACGCATAAAAACGTAAGGTTTAATTTTTTTTAAAAAATCATCCACCCAGGACAATCTATGTTTTTTCACCGCGCACCTCCGCTTACACAGGCAGAGTGACACGCTGAATGGCAAGCTGAATGGCAGGCCGAATGGCAAGCTGAGTGACACGCATCATGGCACGCTGAGTGGCAGGCATCATGGCATGCCGAATGCCAGGCAAATTTACCGGATTTCGAATCTAAAACAGATTTAAACGTTGTATTCCCAGGATTAACCGGTATGACTTCCTCATATCTGTTAAAATCTTCTCTGCGCCTGTCATAGCTCACACCAGTGTAGTAAAAATACCAATAAGGCCAGTAACCTATATTGTCGTCTTCTTCATATATTTCCTCTTTTTTCACCGAATCGGTATTTCTCTCTTCATAAGCTTTGGACATTTTCTCCAAATAGTACTTTTTAGTAGCTTCTATATCACAGTCCCAAGTCTTTTGCTGCACATTATCCACAAGTTTTTGCAAAATATTTTCTATTTCTTTTCCGCTAAATTCACCATCTTCGGCAGCATCATACATCATACGCTCATAAACACTTAAATCGGACAAGGATTTATTATGGTCAAGGCGACGAACTTTAATAGGATTTTGTGAAACTTCTTCCAAATACCCCTGATCCACAAGTTTGGATAAAATGGCAGAAAGTATAGTTTTATAAGGTGTCCCTATTAAAAGGGCCACTTCTAAATCATCCAAATTTTCTGCAATGGTTCCGTCTTTTCTGAACGATGCTATTTCAAGAACCGGAGGTTCCCAGTCTGTCCTTGCCCACTCAATTTCATCCTTTGTAGTTTGAGCTTTCGCCATGGATCTATGCTTTTTGCCAACAGCCATAAATGTTACTAAAAACAGTGCCCCAAGTACAACTAATAAAGCAATTCTTCCGGAACTTTCATTTTCCCGTCTGTAATTTTCATTACCCTGATTATACCTATAGTTTCTTTGAGGTATATCATGCTCTTCTTTATATCCATCCCCAGCATTATATTCAGGTATTTGGTCAAAAACATCCTCATTTATATACTGCTGAATCTCAAACTTAAATTCAGCTTCAGGGTTATCCTTGTGAAGCAATACTTGTACCCTGGGAATCCCTTCAATCAAAGCTACCCTATAGTCAATCAAATATTTTTCATTCATCCATTTTTCCGTAGCAAAGCCATTATCCAGTAAAAATTGCTCTATCTCTTCCCTTGTCCCGGTTTGCTCAGGATATTCCAAAGGGTAATTTATAGTAACAGTATAATGATCCATTGCCTCATCCCACTGGACAGGTGCCCAAATGAATGCCACAAGTTCTTTCCCATCTTCTGCAGTTGTCCTGACAAGATACAGTGCATCTGCCATATTGGCCACAAAACGCAACTTATATGTCAGGTATTCTCCACCCAACCGTTGTTCATTGGAATTGACTATGTCGTATTTTCCGCCTCCAAGATTTATTATGTCAATTTTATGGGATGTATTGTCATCGGTTATTACACAGCAATAGTCATAATCAAATATTGGAGTAATTCGGTCAAACCCTTCCATTGTAAATGCCAACATCGTTTTACCCGGTACTAAATTATACCGGATAGTGTACGAAACAATGGCATTGCCGTCAGGCAATAAATTCACGTCGGTTTCTACAAATCCTAAATTTGCAACAGAAGATGCATTAACATTTAAAACAGATAACAAAACAACAAGTAAAACAGCAAAGCCAAATAAAATTCTTTTAACCATAGATCCACCTTTTTTATTTTAAATTTATTATTTTATTATATTGAACGCCTGAAAAGAGTTTTATTAAACACAAAGCGTTCAAAAAATAATATGCACAGCCTCGAAAAAAAAAGAATTCCGAATTCCAAATATTTATGAAAAAATGTATATTGCAAATATTTTAATCTATAACTTTATTATTTCCCACTTTTTAATTGTACTCTATTTTATTCCTGTATACAATTAAAAAGTAACAAATACCCAAAAAATGAAATTTTATAAATATACTTGACATTACAAACTTTCTGCATTAAAATAATGTCCGTCTCTCTCAAGTGCGTATGAAATATTTCATTAATTTAGGGATATAGCCAAGTCGGTAAGGCACCAGACTTTGACTCTGGCATTTCGCAGGTTCGAGTCCTGCTATCCCTGCCATAGGGGCCATTAGCTCAGTTGGCAGAGCACTTGACTTTTAATCAAGGTGTCCCGCGTTCGAGTCGCGGATGGCTCACCAAAATACCTGTAACTTTATAGTTACAGGTATTTTTATTAACTATGAAATATTGCTTATTAAAAATACCCCTTTTATGAAGGGGTATTTTCAACACAACTTCCAAATATCATATTTTTTCTATATTCTTAATTTATATTGGTCTGCAAACTAACCTTGTAATTTTTTATATCCGATACCATCCTTACAGACAAGTATACAAATGTGGAAAACGCTACAATGATAGCCAGCAAACTGATTTGAGTTATATTCTTTCTTATGTTCCTTATTTGCTTTGCAACAACTTTTTTCTCAACTCCTAAGTTCCACATTCCTATTACTTTTCCGCTGGCATCTTTAAGCGGAATATATTTTGCCATATACTTTTTACCTGCAATATCAATCTCTCCAACATATTCCTCGCCACGCTTCAAAACAGTATCCACAATTTCACTCGGTGCTTTAGTTCCAATAGTTTTTGTGCTGTCATATGATGAACTATTGGTTGAAACACTTATATCTCCCATAAAAACAGTTGAGAAATAATTATCATTATAATTTATTCTGTTTAATACAACATCATTGTCATTTAAACAAACTTTACCTTTATACAATTTGTCATCTTTTATTGACCAATCTCCTTTATAAATTTCATCAAAAAGCATAAGTCCCAATTTAGAGTTTACATCAAGTCTATCCTTTATATTGCCGTTTTCAAGATTATTGACAACATTTCCGATTGTAAATCCCTGTATGGTAAACCATATTATAAAAAATGTAAATATAAGCACCAATGACAAACTGATAACTCTTTGTTGTGTTTTATTGCTGCTTTTATTGGTTTCAAGAAATGAAACCTTGAGGGTATCAATATCGGTAAGAAATTTCTTAGCATAGAACATCAATATTATACAACCTATTATCCCGCACAATATCGAAATAACTACTATTGAAGCTCTCATAGCAATTATTTGCATCCGCTGATTTCCAATAGCAGAATTCGGTACAGCGACAGACCACATTCCAATAATCTTTCCGCTATTATCCCTTATAGGCATATATTTAACAGCATATTTTTCACCAAAAATATTTTCAGTTCCTTCATAGTTAGTTCCTTTTCTTAAAACACTCTCAACCACTTCATTTGGTGCTCTCTCTCCTAATGTCCTTTCACCTTTCGCATTCCGTTCACTGGTAGCCACTTTTTCATCAGCTAAATATATACTTACATGAGCACCGGTCTTTTCTTTTATTTCATCTAACACATTAAAGGAATTGTCTACCTGATTGTCTCCTATGAGCAATTTGCCACTTTTTATTTTCCAACTGCCGACATATTTGCTGCTGATAATATTAAGGCCCATGTCTGAAATATTATCCACTTTTGTTTTAATACTCTTATCCATTAAACTGTTAACTCTACTGTTGGTGACCAAATAGATGGTTGCTGTAAATAATGCTATAAGCAATATGGATACCCTCAACAGTTTTCCCTTTAGCATAACTTTTTTCTTCACGTGACCTCTCCCCTTGTCGTTAATTTTTATATATCTATTTAAAATTTAATCGATAAAAATATAACCTAGATAATACTACAATAATCATCAAAAAGTTTCAACATTTCATTAAAATTGTAAAATCTACAAAAAGAACCTGACCAAACTCTTTAAAAGATACGACATTATTTTCAGATCGCGTCAGTGCGAATACTTAGGATTTTCCAATATTTGAGGATATTATTTTACAATAAATTTTATAATATGTCAAAAATTCGTTACAAATATTGTAAACTACTTTCCTAAATATTTCAAGCATGAAAATAACAAAAAATCCCATTCTATTGTTAAACTCTACTCTCACCTTTATATAAGTTCTTCATCATTATCCTGATACTCACCTAAAGTCCACTTTTTCTTATGCACAACTTTTTCCGATTTTAAAGTTTTCAACAGTTCATACGACAGCAATTATTTCTTATAACTGAATTTCAAGTTAACAGAGAATATACTTTCCACAAAATGTTCACATCTTATCAACAGTTTCTGTGGAAAAGTAAATTCAAACTGATTTTATTAAAAAAATAACTTTCGCTATAACCTGAATTAAGTCATAGGCGAAAGTTATGTTTCAATTTGTTTTTTATTGCTTTTAGTTATTCTTATCTACATGCAGCAGAACTTTTAACATTTCCGATATTCAAATTTTAATTTCTGACACTCACAACTTTGCCCATAAAGAGTATACTGCCGGTTACATTATCAGCTATTACAAACATGAACGGCTTGTTAGCAGTAAAGGCATCCGGTATTGAAGGTGTTGCCATTCCTATAGTAGTTATAACTGAAGCCTCAGTCCCCTTTTCATTCACGTCAATTACAGCTTTGTGTTTAATATCACCTATCCATGGGGCGTTATCTGAAATTCCCGAGAAATCAGCTCCATAGGAAAAGGCTTCACCCATGCCCAATTCTGTTAATTTTCCAATTATATCTCCAGGTTCATATTCAATTTTGAAGCGAGGAATACTTAACCTTACATTAGACCTCATTGAAAGTTTGCTTTTTACTTCGTTCCATTTATTGTTGTCAAATTGTGAAATAAAATCATTAACATTATCTTTTTCCGGAAGAATACAATACATTGAGACGTTTCTGGAACCGTAAGGAATCTCAACAGCTCTATATTCTGAAGTTTGAGCATACTTGTATTTGCCGGTTCTATTCATCATCGGCACAAGTTCCTTTTCACCTTTGATATTTGTAAAGTAACTGTTTGTAGTCTGCGTTATATCAAACTTGTCGGTCCAACTCCCATTAAAATAGATAGCATTCATAAGGTACAAAACTATATTGGATTGGATAGGTGATTTTATCACATTGTTTATCTTACCTTTTGTTGCGTCGGATATCCATTTATTCATAATGTCACATGCTTCGGGACTTGAAAAATCCAAAAAGGAACTATAAGCATCAAATACTTCATTATTTTTATTTAAAAAGCTTTCTTTTATTTGAGAGTTTTCCTTAATCCATATGGAATTGGCAACATCCAGCTCAATCTGAGGGTAAAGTTTTTTGAAGTAATCCAAATGAGCTCTGTAGCTTTGATTTATTTCATCATCAGTCATACCTTTGTAATTAAGAGCTTCTGCCATCGCATCTTTTGTGGTGGTATCTGCCCCCTGGTATGCCATCGACAGTGCCATGGAAATGCTGAAAGGCGAGAAAAATACGTTTTCCTCCAAGTCATCTTTGCTGAACTTTTGGAAAAGATCTGCAGCAAATTGAGCATTGGCATTTACAAACTTCTCATTTACTTCTGCATCATAGGTAATCGGTTCAGGCATAATAACGGAATTTGTTGTAAAAGAAAAACCGGTAACAATTTTATCATATACTTTGAAATCAAATCGATTTTTGTCTCCCAGTTGATTTTCAACAGGATATTTTATAACTTTATGCATAAGTGCCATTGTTACTCCACCGCTGCCAACGTACTTTTCTATCTTTACTCCCGATGTGTAAAAATACAGTTCACCGGACTGGGATGTAGTACATTCAAGCTTGCCTTCATCAGCAATCCTGTATCCGCCATCATTAAAGGTAATTTCTACTTGGATATATTTTTGTTGGTTAGCTCCGGTTTGATATGAGTTATCTATTACAAGCTTCAGAGAAACATTTTCAGCCGGTGGAACAAACGGGATCCAATCCTCTTTAGGTGTCGGAGTAACTGGTATTTCAAAGGTAGGAGTTGGTTGACTGTCGTTCCCTTCAGGATTAAACGGTAAACTCTTAGTCATTCCAAGCAAATACTTTTTTAAAATCGCAAGGTCCAGAGAATTAATCTCTCCATCTCTATATACATCGGCATGTTCCATCCAATTATCTCCGGAAGGAGCTCTGGTATAAAGTAAGTATGTCTTCAGCAGTGCATAGTCAATTGAATCTACAGAATTATCGCCATTCAAATCACCAAAAAGACTTTCAGAAAAAACCGGGATGACATAGAACAATTGGCATAAAACTATTATAGCCAGAATCAAGGAAAATTTTTTGATTTCCTAAGCATAGATATACCCCCTTTAAAATAATGGTTTATATTTGCATTTTATCATAATACTTACTCAATTAATATACTATTTTGGTTTATAAATTATCTGATTATTGTTCATTTTATAAATAAAATCGGCTAATTAATTGTATCCAACCAATTAGCCTCTTCTAAATATTAAAGTAAAATATAATTCTTACCGTTTGATTTTTTTAGAAGTTGTTTTTTCAAACTCCTCACTTCTTATAACTACTTTTGTAATCTGTTTGTAAACCGGAAGATCGGCAGTCACTTTCCTGATATCCTTAAGCACTTCATCGGGAGTCTTTTCTTCACTTAAGAAAACCTCTGCCATAAGCGATTTTTGTTCTCCATTCTCATCAAAAAGGCCTCGTACAACAACTTCATTTATATAATCAATTTCCTGGATTATACTCTCAATCTCTTCGGGATAGATATTTTTGCCGTTGTTGAGAACAATAATATTTTTCTTTCTTCCCGTTATTACCAGCTGCCCTTTATCATTAATATATCCATAGTCACCGGTAGAGAACCAGCCGTCTTTCATCACTTCCGCTGTCTTCTCCGGCTGCTTGTAATAGCCTAGCATTACAACATCTCCCTTGACACATATCTCACCAATACCTTCTTCATTGGGATTATCTATCCTCAAATCGATACACGGAAGCTTTATACCGGCAGTATGATAATCATTAAACATATCGTGATTTGCAGATACCAGGGGCGAACATTCGGTAATGCCATAGCCGTTAATAAGGCTTATACCAATGTCTTCAAAAAATTTACCGATTTCCGGACGAATAGGCGCACCGCCGCATACGATTTTTCTTAACCTTCCTCCAAAGGCATCGTGTATGGACTTAAAGAAAACTTTTCTCAAATCAATACCGATTTTTCGCAGAGCATTACTGACAGCAAGCAATATGTTAAACGCTTTTTCTTTCCCTGATTCCTTTATGTTTTTTAATATTTTCGAGCGCATCACCTGAACAAAAGCAGGAACAAGGTAAATATATGACGGTTTGTAAAGTTGGAGGTTCTTCATCACATTTGTCAGACTGTCATTTATACAAATTGTAGAATGTTTATGAAGCGAAACCAAAATTCCGCTTACTGCCTCGTATGTATGATGATAAGGCAAAACGGAAAGACAAGTATCATATACCGTTGACACCTGCAGTCCGTAATAAACGCTAGACACCAGGTTATGTTCCGACAGCATTACACCTTTAGAACTGCCTGTTGTCCCTGATGTATATACAAGCATTTTAAGTGCGTGAGGATCACTCTCTAGTGCCCGGTACTTTTCAACATCACATTTCTTTCCGTACTCAATAAGCTTGTCAAAGGAAAGAAAATTTCCATTGTCTTCAGTACGGTCAAATCCTATAAAAAGTTTGACATTAGGAAGCTTATCGGTATTTGTCATAAACAGTTCTTCATGTTTTTGGGTATAAAACACAACACTGCACTCACTGTCATTCAAAACATGCAAAATATCTCCCGAAGTAAGTTCATTATCAACGGGCACATAAACGCCGGAACTTTTAAGTACGGTAAGATATGTCAAAACCCATTTATAGCTGTTTTTACCTATACACGCAATATGCTTATCAGCAAAACCCATTTCAGTCAATGCTGCACCCAGCCATTCAGTCTGCTGTTGAAATTGCGAATAAGTCACCTCAACAATTTCATCCTTGCCTTCCTTGTATTTGAAAGCAATTTTATCGCCCGCTTCCTTAACCGCTATATCAAGCATTTCCTTAAAGTTATTAAATTTTGTTACCTTGTAATATGTGAAATTCTGTTTTTTCATAACTCAACACTTGCCTCTTTTCAATTTTTCTTTTAATTTATTTCATAAATTATCCTATATTTTAAAATTTGAACTAAATAAAATATTATACATGTCATTGGCATTAAAATTAAAATTTATTCCGGGTGTATGCCATACGAAATTCAGCCGTTATTTGGCATCTTCTTTTTTAACAAGGCCTTCTATGTGCTGTTTTACTTCGTTAGACAATGACTCGGACAGATAGTTGCGATCATTGCCTTGCATTTCCCGGAATTCTTTGCTCATTTGCTCATTAGCCCGTATAATTTCAGCCTTCAGTTCCCTTGCAGACAGCAAGGCACATCCTTCTCCCCTGACAATTATCTGCTGCAAACCATCTGAAGTAGCAACCGTTATATTATAGTTTTTCTTGTTGTCATGGGCAAATTTTTCAATATACTGGTCGGCTGTCTGTGCTTCTCTGGTATATACCACATGAATATTATAATAATCAATTACTTCCTCGCGGTGCCCTTCAACACGGTAAGCGTCAAATACAACAATAACCTGGCATTTTCTGAACCACTGATAATTACAGAGAGCGTCCAACAGCTTCATCTTTGCCCCATCCATATTTTCATCTGCAAGTTCCTTTAATTCCTGCCATGCATAGATAATATTGTAGCCGTCAACAAGCAGGTATTCTTCTTTTGCTTCTCTCTGAACACCAGCCTGCCGGACTGTTTTATAATAACTTTCCAAGTCTGTTTTTCGTCTTTTCCACGCAGTTTTTTTGCCCTGGTTTGCGTAAAAAGTTCTATTCATAATGTGCTCTATTTCTTCCAAACTTATTGTTCCTTCCTCTCTGTATACAGCTCGACTTTGTTCCACTTCCTCCCCATTAGCTTCTCTCTTCAAATAACTTTCAACATGCATATATTCCTTTACTTTATCCCAGCTTACAAAAAAACCTGCGCCCTGAGCACAAAATATAGACCCGGTAGGATTCTCAACATCTCTTTCCGAATCATAGCCTATACGCTCAATTACCTCCTGGGCATTGTGACAGGGTTCATAACCTTTCAGAGTGCAAAAGAGCCTGCCAAAACCTTTAGTATATGCCGCCACTTCTTTCTGGTAATTTCTCATGGTAACAACAGGGGCACTTCCCACAAGAACTGCTGTCTCCCCGTTTATCTTTGATATTTTACAGACTCCATGCATCTTTTCAATATCCGTCATTGCTCTGCCAACCATTTTTTCAGGCAGCTCCAGTTCAAAGGAATAATACGGCTCCAGCAATACGGACTGTGCCTCCTTTAATCCCTGACGCACTGCACGGTAGGTAGCCTCTCTGAAATCACCGCCTTCTGTATGTTTATTATGTGCTCTGCCTGAGACTAAAGTTATTTTCATATCTGTGATCTCAGACCCTGTCAGAACCCCTTTATGTACCTTTTCCTGCAGATGGGTTAATATGAGCCTCTGCCAGCTTTTGCTCAGAATATCCTCACTGCAATTTGTTTCAAACTTAAGGCCGCTTCCTCTCTCCCCAGGTTCCAATAACAGATGAACCTCAGCATAATGCCTTAAAGGCTCAAAATGTCCTACTCCCTCCACAGTATTGGCAATAGTCTCTTTATATACAATTCTTCCGTCATCAAATTCCACCTCAACACCAAAACGGCTCTGTATGAGGCTTTTAAGGATTTCAAGCTGTACCTCTCCCATTACCTGTACCTGAATTTCTTGTAACTGTTCATCCCACGCAATGCGCAATTCCGGCTCTTCTTCTTCAATTTGCCGAAGTTTGGGAAGCATTAATCGTGCGTCACACCCTTCGGGAAGTATGATGCGATACAACAATACCGGTTCCAATACAGGTGCAATCGTTTCCTTTTCGACTCCTAACACCTCTCCCGGTCTGGCTTTGCTAAGTCCTGTCACTGCAACCACAGAACCTGCCTCTATTTCGCTCACTACCTCATATTTCTGTCCGGAATAAATACGAATTTGATTTACTTTCTCTTCCCATATACCATTAGTAAGAACATCTTTTGCTCTAAGCTTCCCACCGGTCAGTTTCATATGAGTAAGTCGGTTTCCCTGCTCATCCCTTGATATTTTAAATATTCTGGCCCCAAATTCTTCGGGATAGCTGGAAATAATGGTATATTCCAAAATACCTTGCATAAATTGCTCAATACCTATTAATTTAAGAGCAGATCCAAAAAAGCACGGAAATACTTTACGTTCCCTGACAGCCGACCTAATTTGCCCGTTTTCAATACTTCCAGTTTCCAAATAGGATTCCATCAGTTTTTCATCACACATAGCCAGTTGATCATAAAATATATTTTCGTCAGCTTGTCCAAAATCAATACAGCCTTCATCTAACTGTTTTTGCAGTTCTTCCATTAACTTATCTCTATCAGTTCCATTCTGGTCCATTTTATTGACAAATATAAATACTGGTATATTATATAGTTCAAGCAACCGCCATAATGTTTTTGTATGACCCTGCACTCCATCGGCACCGCTTACCACCAAAATGGCATAATCAAGCACCTGAAGTGTTCTTTCCATTTCAGCCGAAAAGTCCACATGACCAGGGGTATCAAGCAGTGTTATTTGAAGGTCACCCATTTCAAACACTGCCTGCTTTGAGAAAATGGTTATCCCCCGGGCTCTTTCCAATTCATAGTTATCCAAATAGGCATCCTTATTGTCTACTCTCCCAAGCTTTCTTATCTTACCGCTCAAATAAAGTATGCTCTCGGATAATGTTGTTTTACCCGAATCTACATGCGCCAAAATTCCAATTACCAGCTTTCTCATACCACAAATCCCTTAATTTTTTCTGTTATTACTTTAAATACCCAATCTTTATATATAATATCACACTTCCCGCCAAAAGAATGAAATAAAAAAAGAAATACCTTTTAAATTTTGACAGATCTGTTTGAAAGTATTATTTTTCAGTTTCCTGATTATATAAAAAAGATTTGGCTGAGAATATAGTGCACAGAGGAAAAAGAAATCGGAAGTAAATGACCATGGATTTACACAACAAATAAAGCTTTTCTGATAATTGCCCCCGAATATCAAAGACTTCTTACTAAATTTCATCAGAAGGTGGAGTCAGCCGATTGTGTAGCAATTACATTCATAGTTGTCGGTACTACAGCAATAAAGCTTCAAGCCAATCGTAACCATATGAGGTCTAATCCCAGAATGAAATTAGAGTATTTCAGGACCAAAGAGGAAACTTTAGAATAGCTGAATACTTTGGGAATATGAAACCTATTTTCTCTTGATTTGTATCGGGAGAAGCCTGAAACTTCAGGATTCCTATTATACCCTATATTTTTTATGATCCGTATTTTATTCCTTTTCGTTAATCTCCTTAAAAGCCTCATTATAAGCCTGCGTAGTTCCTTCATCAAAACAAACCATATACACTTTTTCTATACTGTCATTATCCTCCAAAAATTTGGATATTTCCAGCATAGCAATCTTTGCAGCACGATTTACTGGGAAACGGTAAGCACCTGTACTAATAGACGGAAACGCAATTGTTTTTATTCCATTCTCTGCAGCAAGCTGTAAAGAATTTCGGTAACAAGATGCAAGCAATTGTTCTTCGTTTTTGTGTCCGCCGCGCCAAATTGGACCTACTGTATGTATAACATACTTTGCCGGCAATTTATACCCTTTTGTAATCTTAGCTTGCCCAGTTTCACATCCGTTCAATTTTCGGCACTCCTCCAAAAGTTCCGGACCGGCAGCCCTGTGGATGGCTCCGTCAACTCCCCCACCTCCAAGAAGCGTATTGTTTGCAGCATTTACTATAGCATCAACTTCAACCTTTGTTATATCTCCCTGAATTATATAAACTTGTCCCATTATCATCTCCCTTTCCACCCTTTGTATAATGCCATTATATAACATTTAGCTTCAATGTAAAATATTAAAGCATTCAGAAATATTTTCATACTTTGAAAAAAGTATTGATAGTACATTAAATGTTTCTATTCATTAATACCTTTATTTGTGATATAATATTAACATGGTTACAATATCAATATTAACATAAAATTGTTTCATCAATGACTGTGTGGAGGTAAATTAATGCAAGCAAAGCAAAATATAAATATTGAAAAGATTATTAAAAATGTTACCGCTTCACTTGCAATTGAGGGACTTAAGCCAAGCAAAGATGCCGTTACTATAAATCGTCAGTTTCTTGAAGGTAAAATAAGCAGTAAGGAAGCAATAAACAAAATTAAAGAAAAATACATTAAGGTTACGGTAAAATAAGATGAGTAACGATTCACTATCAAGATACAGTAGATACGGAAATACACAATCTATATATCACTATCCGAATACCGAAGTATATATTAACAAGCTGGGAATAAAAGATCCCGATATTCTGTTGTCGATAGAAAACGATTTAACATATCAGAGGCTTTCGGAACTTCATCTCCATCCCATGAAAGGCCGTTTCGGCAAAACCCATTTGCTGAATATACACAAATACATTTTTCAAGACCTATACCCGTTTGCAGGAAAAATCAGAAAAGAAACAATATGGAAAGGCAAAACACAGTTTTGTGATTGTCGCTTCATTTCTGAAAATTTAAATTTATTGTTTTCAAAACTTAAGGCCGACAAGTTCTTTGTTGGTTTAAACGTAGAAGAGTTTTGCACTAAATCGGCATCTTTTCTTGCTGAACTAAATATGATACATCCCTTTAGGGAAGGTAATGGCAGGGCAATTCGCGAATATTTCAGATGCCTGGCTCTTAAATGCGGATACAGAATAGATTGGTCCCTGACCGATAAAGATAAGTTGTTAAATGCATTTATATATGCAGTGGATAAGTATAATTCAAGGCTGGTTGAGTGCGTTTACGATATCATTGAAAACAAATAAGCATTTAAGAATATCCCAATCAATTCAACCGAGAAAAAACTCTAAATCAGCTAACTATATTCATGTAAAACATCTTATATTCTTAAACCTACACCCGTTATTTCATTCACAGATAATGTTTCAAATTTATTTTGAAAGTTGTAAAATTAAATGCCGTAATATAATAGAAAACTCATAGTAATCCATTGAATAATGTTTAACGACCAAGAATAACATAAGCAAAGAAACCCAAGAGTTATAAATTAATAATAACGCAGAATAAAAAAACCTTGAAACATTGATTTAACTCTGCTTCAAGGCTTTATTTTTAGAGTCCAAAACCCAAACCAAACTGGTGCACTCATCCTTATAATTGAGGTTGTATATCAATATCAATATAATCTATTTTATAACCAAAGATAGAATCAACAAAATATACATTATAATTAACTAGATATTTTTTTCCGTTTAATTCAATCGGTTTGTTATAGGTTAAAGTATAGCTACTAGTTAATTTTTCAGGAGGCTGAATTTGCTGAAATATCTCATCTGCATCAAACCAAGTCTTAATACTTCTGAACGTTTTTTCATCTACTAAACGTCTTAGTCTTGATGAAAGAGATTTGTAACTGATTAATCCATTTTCATCAAATGATGCGGTATAACCCTCTCCAATTAATGTAGCTGACATAATCAAATTATTGCAATTATTTTTTCTGATTATCAAATAGCTTACCGTTAGACTTCCAATTAATATAGCTATTAAGATTATTATGGAACATCTCTTTTTCATAATTGTCCCCCAACTCAGTACACTTATGAGTGTAGTTATCTTATCAATTCACCAGTTATGGTATTTATAATTATTTTACCAAAATGGAAGCCTTGAGTATTGAATTCTTTCTGATCATGTTTTTCATTTCCTGTATCAATTTTTCTCCAGTTGTATTTTATCTTTTTAATCTTTTACTACATATTTCTACCGTTATACCTTCACTATTTTTTAAAATAAATGGTATACCACATAAGGTTTGAATAAAGTTTATAGTGCTAAATAACTTTATACTATTTCAACACCAATAAATTGTAATTCACATCAAGTATTGTAGGGTTTGAGAATAAGCAAAAACCCCTGAAGTACTGAATACTTCAAGGGTTTCATTTCTGGAGCCCTCAACCAGGATCGAACTGGTGACCTCATCCTTACCATGGATGCGCTCTGCCTACTGAGCTATGAGGGCAAACAAACCTCGGTGGAGCGGGTGATGGGAATCGAACCCACGCAGTCAGCTTGGGAAGCTGATATTCTACCATTGAATTACACCCGCCTAAAAATCGAAGCATATAAAATTATACCACTAAAACTCATAATAGTCTAGTGGTAATTTGTTCATTTACTTAAATTATTGCTTAGATTCTTCAAGATATTTTTCCAATTTACGTTTTACTCGCTGTAGCGCATTATCAATTGATTTTACGTGACGATCCAGATCATTTGCTATTTCCTGATAAGATTTGCCCTCAAGATACAAGGACAGCACCTCGCACTCCAAGCTGCTAAGGATTTCTCCCATTTTTTCTTCAATGTCCAAAAACTCTTCCCTGTTGATAACCATTTCTTCAGGATCATTTATAGCGTCTTCACTAATAATATCCATGAGGGTGCGATCGGATTCGTCATCAAAAATTGGCTTGTTTAAAGAAATATAAAAATTTAAAGGTATGTGTTTCTGTCTTGTTGCTGTTTTAATAGCAGTAATAATCTGCCTTGTAATGCAAAGCTCGGCAAATGCTCGGAATGATGAAAGCTTGTCCTCCCTAAAATCCCTTATAGCCTTATAAAGTCCGATCATGCCTTCTTGTATAATATCCTCTCTGTCTGCTCCGATTAGAAAATACGTTCTTGCTTTGGCACGTACAAAACCTTTGTATTTATTGATCAGGTATTCGAGGGCTTTTGCATTTCCAGCTCTGGTTTCATCTATTATTTCTTCATCTAGCATTGAAGCAAAAGATCTAACTACTTCAACTTGCACATTTGACTTCAAAGTAATGCCCCCTCTTGTTATAGATTAATTACTATAAATATAGAGAATAAATGCTGTAAGAATAGAGGATAATATATAATGCCCTGCAAATTATGAAGTCAAAGGTTCTTACAATAAGGCATACTACGATTATTATATTTTAAAAAGAATACTGTGTCAAGAACCCTTTTAAAACCAAAGTTGCCTGCCTTTTGAGGGTATTCTATCTATCCAATAGCCTTTTAAAATGCCTTACATTTAATCAGCCTCCTTTACAATATAACACAGAGCTGTAAATTTTTACATATATGTTCTATTGCCTTTGGAGTATTGATTAATGCCCCTCTCTCATATATATATATCGACAACTTTTATTTTTTTTGTATAGCTAATTTTCAAAAATAAAAAAAATTATTTAATTTTCTGCTTTTTTATATAATATAATATACAAAAATTAACTTTAATGCCAGCAATTAGAAAAATTAACCTCCCGATAAATATGCGGAAGGCAGTATTTTCAAGTTCTATTCTAAAACATTATCCTCATTAATAACATCATTATAACTAGTAGGCGGCAATAGCACAATAACTCAATTTAAGGAAATTCAGACTTCATTTGCTCCTTTGCTTTAAAACTTCATACATAACTATCGCACCGGCAACTGCTGCATTAAGGGATGAAATTTTTCCCTTCATAGGGATGTTTACAATAAAATCACATTTTTCACTGACAAGTCTGCTCATTCCCTCCCCTTCACTGCCTATTACCAAAGCAACCGGTCCTTTTAAATCTGCTTCAAAGAAAGACTTTTCCCCCGACAGATCCGTACCGACTATCCATAAATTCTGTTCTTTGAGATATTCAATGGTCTGGCTTAAGTTGGTAACCCTGGCTACCGGAACATACTCTATTGCACCTGCCGATGCTTTTGATACAGCTGCAGTAAGACCAATGGCTCTTCTTTTGGGTATAACAACACCATGGGCACCAACGGCATCTGCAGTCCTCAATATTGAGCCCAAATTCTGGGGATCGGTTATTCCATCCAACAATATAACAAAGGGATCCTCACCTTTGGATTTTGCAATTTCAAGGATGTCTTCCACTTCGACATATTCCTTTGCAGCCACGAAGGCAATTACTCCTTGATGGGCATGGGTTGCAGATATCTTATCTAAGCTTATCCTGTCGGTTTCCTGAACAACAATTCCCTTCTCCCTTGCAAGGGCAATTATTTGCTTAATCGATCCTTCCTTGTCACCTTTCGATATCAATATCTTATTTATAGTCCTATCGGCCCGGATAGCCTCAAGAACAGAATTTCTTCCTTCAAGCATATCAGTACTTTCATTCACATCTTTGTTATTTTCCGCTATATCAATGTTTCTGTTATCTCTTCGAAACTTATTCTTATTTAAATCTCTTTTTTTATTTGCCATTTTATTCCACACTCTCTCTTATAATCTTTATTA
Source organism: Acetivibrio clariflavus DSM 19732 (assembly GCF_000237085.1). Taxonomy (GTDB): domain Bacteria; phylum Bacillota; class Clostridia; order Acetivibrionales; family Acetivibrionaceae; genus Acetivibrio; species Acetivibrio clariflavus. Next base: position 4,614,008 of record NC_016627.1, read on the forward strand.
ATATTCATATCACAAATAAGTATTTTACATACATCCTTACAAGAACAATATCTTCAATTATCTAAAACGGCCAAAAAAATTCAGAGTACCAATCAGCCCTCTGAAATAGCCATCTTTAAAATTTCCATCAACCGATCATTATCTCTTTTCAAATACAGATAACCAATCAAAGACTCAAAACCCGTTGCATATTTATATTCAGTAACATCGGCGTTCTTTGGGATAGTACCCGATTTGGCATTTCTTCCCCTTCTTACCACATCAAGTTCATCAGGATTAAGCTTTTCCATAATACGGTGAATAATATCCGATTGTGCTTTAGCTTTTACATATTCAATAGAACGCTTATGAAGTTTATGCACAGGTACATTACCTTCACTTATTAAATAAGTACGTATAAAAACCTCGTACACGGCATCTCCAATGTAGGCCAACACCAGAGGTGCCATGTTATTTATATCACTTTCACTGAAATTAAACTGATCTAAAATTTTATCAAAGGTGTTTTCAATCATAAATTCATTCCTTAAATCCGAATTTTTTACTTGTGCCCCTATTAAGAACAGCTGTTAACAATAGAGGCACTTCAAAATACTATATTCTCTTCCATTTTACTCCCTGTGGAGTATCCTCAAGAACAATTCCCATATCCTTTAACTTGTCCCTTATTTCGTCAGCCAACTTCCAATTCTTTTCCTTCCTTGCCTGCTGTCTGAGATTTATAAGCTCTTCTATCTCACTGTCGAGTTTGTCTTCTTTCTGCTTCTGTGCTATACCCAATACGCCCCCAAGTTCCCTTATCAATGAATGGGAGAAATCGATTATCGCTCTGGAAGACTTCGAATTTGCAGTAATATTGGAATTTACCTCCTTAACTATATCAAATATTGCTGCAATAGCATCGGCAGTATTGATGTCATCGTCCATAGCCTCTATAAACTTTCCTTTTAGTCCAAGGAGTTTGTTTTGAAATTCCTTTTCTACCTCGGACATCTCCCTGTCCTCTGCATGCTCCCTTAAATACAAAAGGTTGTCAATGCAGTTGTATATTCTCTCAAGGCTGTTTTGCGCCTGTTCCAACAGTTCCAAACTGAAGTTTATAGGACTTCTGTAGTGTGCCGACAGCATAAAAAAGCGTATTACCTCATAATCGAATTTTTGTGCAATTTCCCTTACTGTAAAGAAATTTCCCTCAGATTTTGACATCTTTTTATTATCTACATTTATGAATCCATTATGCATCCAATACCTTGCAAACGGTTTACCGGTAGCTGCTTCACTCTGTGCTATCTCATTTTCATGGTGAGGGAAAACAAGGTCCTGACCTCCGCTATGAATATCTATAGTCTCACCAAGGTATTTATTGGCCATGGCAGAGCATTCAATATGCCATCCTGGTCTTCCCTTGCCCCAGGGACTATCCCAGGCCGGTTCGCCGGGCTTTTGCGCCTTCCATACAGCAAAGTCCATTGGATCCTGTTTTCTTTCATCAACATCTATCCTTGCCCCAAGTTCCAAATCATCAAGGGACTGATGTGAAAGCTTGCCGTATTCCTTAAACTTTTTGGTACTGAAATATACATCTCCGTCTACATTGTATACAAATCCTTTATCCTCGAGCTTTTTTATAAGTTCTATTATAGCATCAATATTCTCGGTTGCCTTAGGATGTACAGTTGCCTTGCCAATACCAAGACCTTCCGCATCTATAAAATATTCATTTATAAATTTTTCAGCCAATTCCTTTACGGTTATACCTTCTTCATTCGCCCTTTTAATCATTTTGTCGTCTATGTCGGTAAAGTTTTGCACAAATTTTACTTTATACCCCTTATATTCAAGATATCTTCTGACTGTGTCAAATATAATGAATGGCCTTGCATTTCCAATGTGGAAATAGTTATATACCGTCGGTCCGCAGGAATACATCTTGACTTCCTTTTCATCTAAGGGTACGAACTCTTCTTTCTTTCTTGTCAAAGTATTATAAATTTTCATTATTATCTCCTTCCTTTGCTTCCGTTTTGTACATTTCTTCAAAAATCTCCCTCGGCATCTTCTTAATGGTCTCATCTATTTTAATACCGTGCTCTTTAGCTACAATATTCTCTAAATTTTCAATCCTTTGAATTATCTTGCACAATTCCTGGGCAACGGGGTCCGGAATATTTACATGGTCAAGCTCGAAAGACGGACTAATCTTCTTATTTCCTCTTCTCACTGCCTTCCCGGGTACTCCCACCACTGTTGTGTTAGGTTCCACCTCACTTAACACAACAGCATTGGCCCCTATCCTAGAATTATCCCCAACCTTAAAAGGACCGAGTATTTTTGCACCCGTACTTATCAACACATTATTACCTATGGTAGGATGCCTTTTACCGACATCCTTCCCCGTTCCACCAAGGGTAACATTATGATATATTGTACAGTTGTCACCAATTTCTGCAGTCTCGCCAATGACAACACCCATTCCATGATCTATAAAAAGACCTTTCCCTATTACAGCTCCCGGATGAATTTCAACACCGGTAAGAAATCTCGATATTTGAGAAACCAAGCGGGCAATAAAAAACATTTCTTTTTTGTAAAGCCAATGGGCCAAACGGTGAAAACATACCGCATGAAATCCGGGATACAGCAAAATTACTTCAAGAACACTTTTTGCTGCCGGATCTCTTTCAGCTATTGACTTTGCATCATCCAACATTTGCCTAAACATGGCCAAAACCCCCGAAAATTTTTAGATTATGATTATATTTCCCACTAGAGTTTCTTAACATAACATAATTTAAGCTCTTTTTATATACCTTCCAAATCTTTTCAATTCGAAAGGATAAAATGCTTTTCATTGCCTTTATTTAAATATTTTTTAATATCCGGTATATAATGTTAAAACCTATTGCCTATAAAATCATCCCCTATCAAAGTATATGAAAGGGTTCAAATTCATAATACCTTGATAAAAAACCTGTTTAAATTAAAAAACCTCCTATAAAAATTATAGAGGCGTTTTAATTTCGCGGTTCCACTCTAATTGGGAAAACCCATCTTATTCGCATAACGGAGCGTCTCCGTGAAAGTCTACTCTGTACCTTTTGTACGTTTTCGACCTTCCGATTCATGGGTGCACTTCACCTGTCCATTGCCCCGGAGATGCTTTCAGCCGCTGACATCTCCTCTCTGCAGGGGGTAGGCAGATTACTCTACCCAATCATCATCTTTAACCAATTGTAATCGGTTATTTATTATAACATTTTACCAAAGACATGGGATAAAGTAAATATAATAAAAGTTATTCCTTTCATAAATCAAAAACGCAAATAATAGAAAACAACAATTGAATAAAAAAAAGATAATTATCAATAATATTAGTGAAAAGCATTTTGTTGCATACGTTAACGAAAGGATGTGATATATAATGGCTAATTTTAATTCACGGGCAGAAGGCTATGGTATAACGCACTTTATTATCAGGCTCGTGGTGGGTGCAATTGTCCTCGGAGTAACTGCAGCACTGACTCCCGGTTTCACAATTTCCGGAATTTGGCCGCTGCTACTTGCCACGGTAGTCCTTGCTGTTTTAGACTATTTGGCACTAAAGCTTCTTGGTGTAAATGCCACCCCCTTTGGCAGAGGAATTGCCGGTTTTATACTCGCTGCAGTAATAATATATGTAACCCAGTTTTTCATTGTAGGATACAATGTCACTTTAGTTGGTTCAATAATAGGTGCGTTAATTTATGGAATCATTGATGCAATAATTCCCGGAAAGTCAATGTAGTGCAATAATAAATTATTGCTGAAGCATTATTAATTTTACTACATTAAATTACAATTGGTATTTCGCATAAGAAATTTGAGGTCAATAGCCAGATATATATAATTTCCCAAAGGTAAGAATCATACTGAAAACAAACACAAAATTAAGGCTTTGGAAAACCAAAGCCTTAATTTTGTTATATTTGATACCCAAAATGCCGTTTCTCCTATATTTCGACACCTAGCCCCTGCTAGGTGGGTGTCCTGTTGACAACCGCTGTCTTCCCCTGCCGTTGCACACACCTTAAGGCATGTGGCGGAATTATCTTGAGGCCTGACATATGGTTATCAAACTCCGAACTCCCTTTCGTCAAATGTAGGTTCAAAATTATAGGATCTTTCGAACATCCCAGGCTTTTGAATTAAACTGTTGTCTAATTACAAACTTATTATATCATCAGACAAGCTGTCAAAACAAACAATGCTATATACATTTAAAGTCTGTAAACAACGGATATTTTTATTAAACTTTCTTATTCTTAATAAATCTAATTCTCTTATTGTCTTATAATTTTAAATGCTTTAAATTCAAATATTTCAGGACTTTTTTCCTTTAATAACCATGGTAATATAATCCACATCTCAGTTCAGATATGTCCAAACCTGCTTTAGTTTATTTATACCTAAGTGCCTATCTTGTTTTCCCTTGCATAGTAAAAAAGATACTGCTGTGCAAAACCTGCCAAATCTCCAAAATACTCTCTCGCAAACTTCTGAATCTCACCAAAACCTGCCTCTCTTTTAAAATAAAGTTCTCCCATTACTCTCCTTACCCATACATCTGTCGGAAAAACGTCATATTTTGTACCGCTGTAAAGCAAAACACAGTCAGCAACCTTAGGTCCCACACCAGGAAATTTCATAAGTTCTTCCCTTGCACTGTCGGTATCCATTTGAGATAACTGCTTAAGGTCAACTTGTCCTACGCTTACCATTTGGGAAGAATTCAGGATATACTTGCATCTAAATCCGCCCTTACAAACTTCCAGCTCTTCTACGTTAGACTGTGCAAGCTTATTTACATCGGGAAAAGAGTAATATTTATTCCCATCCATCATTAATTCATCTCCATATAATCTCGCAATTATCTCAACTGTCTTCATTATTCTGGGAATTCTGTTATTGGCCGAAATAATGAAAGATATTAAAGTTTCCCAAATATCCTGTTTTAAAAGCCGTATACCCCAGCCAAAATCAATGGCTTTCTGCATAATATCGTCTTTCATCACAGCTTCTTTGACTTGACCATAATCCCTTCCCAAATCAAAGTAGTCAAACCATATATTTTTAAAATCTTCCAAATTGGTGTTCTTCAACACAAGTACACCATCATCAATACTTACATTAATTACTTTTCCCTTTGCAACCCCTGTATAGCTCCCATCTTCCTGCCTAATCCATCGAAAGCACTGCCCGCACTCAAAAGTATGTACAGCATTAAAGTCTTTTATATTTTCTACAATAATGCTGTTTTCTTCCTGACTTATTTTATATCCCTTGTACTCCATATCATCACCGTATTCCATATTATCATTTATTACAATTTTCATTAATACTTTTGCTATATATAATACCCTTTTTTTCTGCTATAATTTATAATAACGCAATAGTTTTAACTACTAATAAAAAAATAATCTGAAAGGATATTATTTATGAAGGAAAAGATTTATACAATACCGGTTACTGATGCTTTCAAAACCGAATGTGAATGTCCTCTCTGCATATTGGAAAAAAAGCTTGAAGATGAAAATATTGAGTATGTTTTAGGCCCTTTTCTAATGGAACCGGATGGAAGAATGATAACCAACGAAAAGGGTTTTTGCAGGCTTCACTATGAAATGCTTTATAACACACAGGCAAACCGGTTAGGTTTAGGTCTCATTATAGATACCCACATGTGCGAGCAAAATTCGAAATTAAAAAAGGCATACGAAGAAAACGTTGAAAATCTCAGGAAAGAATCGGAGATATCAATGATTAAGAATCTCTCCGCAAAGATAACCTCCAAACAGACTGAAACCGGCAAATTCGTCGACCAGCTTGTAGACATGCTTTCCAATTTGGAAAACTCCTGCACCATTTGCAACCGTTTGGAACAGACCATGGACAGGTATATTGATGTAATTTTTTATCTGTATTTTAAAGAAGAAGAATTCAAAAACCTGTTTAATAAGCAAAAGGGTTTTTGTCTGAAACACCTCAGGCAATTATTGATAAGTACTAAAAAGTATCTAGGTCCTAAAGATACTGCAATTTTTGTGAACAATCTCATATCGATACAGATACAAAACATGGAACGCATACAAAAGGAAGTAAACTGGTTCACTAAGAAATTCGATTACCGCTATAATGACGAACCTTGGGGAAATTCAAAGGATGCTTTGTTAAGAAGCATACAAAAATTAGTAGGCCACTGCAATCTTAAATAAAAATTTTTGTATAAAAAGTGCACTTTAGCATTCTGAAAATTAGAAATACTAAAGTGCACTCGGTATCCTTTTCTGATCTACTACAAGACCCTTAGCAGTAACATCCAGCCTCTGTATATTTAAAGCTGTGAGCCTTTCAACTTCCTCAGCAACTTTCTGCTGAACCTCTTTAAGCAAAGGCCTTATCAAATATCCATAAATCAAGATTAAATCCATTTCTATATATATTCCATCAATATGATTTTCAGCCCTGAATCGGGATATTCTGCTTACCCCTTCAATCTTAGATGTGACATGTTCCACTATCTGATATATGGCATAATCGGAAATAGTGTAATTTCCCATATAACTGAAAGTGGGCCTTACAACCGATTTCTCACCTACCAGTTGAAATCTTCCTTTTCCTTTTCTTCTAAATACCTGCAAAGGGTCTAGAAAGTAACCGGAAAAGTCCTTTTTTATTTCAAAGGTGGGAACGGGTATAACATGCTTGCCTTGTTCCCTTCTTGTGGCAAGGGCCTGTTTAATTTCAAACTCGGTTGCCACATCCTGTATATATATTCTTTCAGATACTTCAGGCAGCCCAAGCCGTTTTACTATGGCATCAACCATACCGTCGGATGTACCTAAAACAAGCACAGATTCAGGTTTATAGATTTCAAAGGCACGTTTCATCTCGTTGGCATGAGCATCGTCTGTAAATAAAGCTCTCTTTATTGATGCAATTTTCGTCTTTTCCTTTTTAGCTGAAGTTCCCGCTATTATGCGTGCACCTTTAATAAGTATACCATCATCTATTATGCATTCAATATCACGTTCCCTTGCAACCCAAACCGACCTGTGGCTTTTGCCTGTACCACTTGGACCAATAAACCCTACAACTCTCAAGGATATACCTCCAGTATGCTGTGTATATATTTCTCACGTTATATTATATATTTTTATAAATCATTATGTTTCTGAAAAGTTCAATAATATTGATTAATTTTACAGAACCTTGGCATCTATCCTAATATACATAATATTCTCCAATACCGCCAAAGTCCCACATATTTCTAGAGCACAGCACTTTTCGCAACAATATTTAATTTGAATTTTAACATAAAATTTCTTATAACTTCAAATATGCAATTCATTGAAAAGTGTTATCCTGTAAAGCTAGAAAAAGATAAAGAATCTTAAAACGGGAAAAAGAGAGTTAATACTCTCTTTTTATATTTCCCGAATATTTATCTTTGGTTTTTCCCAACGTTTTCATTAGCTACTTGTTTTCACTTATCTTCCGTAGAAGATTAAAAAACAACAATTTATAATAACCAGAAGATTTGAGCTATGAAACCAATATTAATATGCCAGCAAAGCTTTGATATTAAAGAATTTCACAGCTGCCACTTAACATACCTGATCAAAAGAAGCTAAATTCCAGCTTTAATTAAATATACTGTTTAAAATCCGCCAATAAATTAAAGTATATTTATAAAGGTTAATATCTATATTATGTACATTTAAAAAATTAAATATACATCATATTGTGTTTTCTAGGTATATTTTATCATTTCATCATATAAAGTCAATATAATTTGATAAAAAATCATGTAGTAAATTAGTACTATTTGTCCCAATTTGCCATATTATGTCAATATAAATTAGTTATTTTTCTGAGCAAAAAACGAAAATTGCTGTTAACAACAGAGTTAGCAGCAATTTCGTTTTACAGCTTACCTAATGTTGTTTTTATTTAAATTCCGGTATTTTTTTGAGTTCTTAGCTTTTATTCTCGCTTCTGACCAATTTTACTGAACACAGCTCGCAATCGGGGCAAATAACAGCTTTACCCCAAAACACGTTTTTAATTGTCTCCAAAAGTTCTTTGTTCCGAAAATTATCAGCACTGTGAATGATTACTTTTTTAGGAGCCATAGTTATAAGTGAACTAACCAGCAAATCATCATAGTTTATTTCGCCTTCAGGTATGTCACTCATAAACTCCTGGATACACTCATTTGTTATTTCCTTCTTTTTTTCATCTAAAAGGATATATTTGTTGTCATAGTCCACCAAAACATGAATTACGTTAAATTTAGGTTCCTGTATATCAACAAAATACCTTAAAAGACGAATAAATTCCTTATATTCCCTTTCGGTAAGGAACTCATCCACGGCTTTGTCAACAATTTCCTCCAAGTCTTTTATATAGTCTTTAAGGCGGAAGTTAACAAAACCGTCAAGTATAACTTTGTTCGAACTCTCAAAATAATCAACTAGCTTTTTAATTATTATATTCCTTCTCCTAATTTGAAATAAACTGTTTAAAAAGTTCTTATCGTCGTTTTTAATAATTAAAAGAGCTAATCTCAATATCTCTTTCTTTTCTATAGAATTAAAATAGCAATAGTTGCTATTGATTATTCTGAGAAGGAGTTTTTCCTCATACTCTTTAATTATATAATCTGCCAGGCCATTTGATATACTCAATATAAGTTTTTCATATTCCGGTGTGTATTTTTCTTCCTGATTAATTGTACATATTACAGAAGTTGAGCCATCTATATCCACACTGTCAATCACAGTACAATCCTTGCTTGAAATATTTAACTTTTCCAGCTCATTAGTTATATATTCTTTAACACTTTCTGCACAGTCATTAACCCCAATACAAAGACACTGCATCAACTTCACATCCCTTCAAACGTAGTATATGTCTTAGTAATTTGTTGTATGCAGTAAGTGATATATGCAATTATTACCATACTAATTTTGATTTTCATGTTGTTATTCTCTCTATTATCGGACATATTAACCTTACTTATGCATTCCAGATTTTCTTACTACATTATATGCAAATAAATATAGTAAGTTCCAGGTACATCCGACTTCTTCAATAGCTGCAAACAGGAATTAATGACCCGATATCAACAACCTGTTGACCGGATAACGATATAATCTTTTTACCTTTATTGCTAACAAATTCCATAATTTTGCTATAGCTTTCCAAACTTTCAAGCTTTCCGGCTACAGCCCACTTATCTTTATCTATTAAACCCGAACTGCCTCCTATAAATCCATAGTCAAGTCCAGGCAGCAATATATTTTTTTCTTCAATAACCAAAACATCCAATCCTTTTCTATCGGCAACCCTTGCAATCCCTTGGTCCATAGTTATAATAGAATTCTCATCCACAACAGAAATTGCACATTTGGCATATCCTTGATTTATATGGACCAATTCCAAATCAAGTTTTAGAAAAAAGTTTTTTAAAACTTTATCTGTATACTTGGTATTATGAAATACAAATCTTCCTACTCTTGCCGCATTATAAGAAATATTCCCCGGATATTTGCATTTTAATTCTGTTTCTCCCCGTATCATTTGAAATCCATATCTTTCAAGCTCTCTAACAATATCTATCGATGTACCCGGTGCATAGACTATTTTGGATCCGCCTATATGATGCAAAAACATATCGGGATGGAACGCAACAGAATCATATAAAGAGGGATGTGCTTTGGTCTTAATAATATTAATTCCATTGTCAAAAAGCCCTTTCTCAACACTATCGTTTATTCTGCCGTCAACAATCGCAAGGGTAACTTTTCCTTTAGGTATATTTGGAATATCTACATAGTTCATGCTTATAACTCCACATTTTTGCAGTCTTTTATTACTCAATATTTTATAATATCATATTTTCAGTATCCGTAATTGTTATACTCATATACTGATTAAGTTCATGTTCGGCTAACTGGCATAAATATTTATTTAATTTACATATAATTATCTTATCACACTTTATTGATAAACTTCATAATATAAAACTAGATAATACAAATTTATAAAATTAGCAAAAAATCTAAGAAAGTACTTTGTTAAATTCTATTTGAAATTTGTAAAAAACGTTAATTATTATCTTCATAGTTACATAAATATAATATGGAAATCAACTTTCGTTAATATTTACCGTATACTATATTAACATCCCACACCGCTTTACAACAATGTGTTCCTTTTGCCCAAAAAAGTTTATAGTGCATTTTAACATGGTAAATGTTAAAAAGCACTAACTGTCAGTTACCTCCGGGTAATTGTCAGTTATTTAAATAAAACAAATTATTTTCTTAAACAATATTATAGCTATTTAATTCTATTAATATTTAAAACATTTATGGAAACAATACTATATAAAAGCTATTATATCTCTATTATATAAACTATCAATTGGGAGTGATATTATGACAACTATAAACTGCTCATCCAATTGTATTCATCAAAAAGACGGAAAATGTTCTCTCGATAATGTCGCCATGAATTCGACATTAAGCACTAAAGACTGTATTTTTTATGAGGAAGATGTAAAAAAGAAGAAAAAGGAATAGCAGTTGCTCCTTTCCATATTAAGTGCTATAATGAACTTAAGCAGTTTTCTATTTAAAAAACCAAGGTGATTATTATGCTATCTTCGGAAATCAAGAAGCTATCTTCCGATATACTAAGCGAAATAGTGTCTTTAAGGAGAACAATTCATAAAGAGCCGGAATTAGGCTTTAAAGAATTCAAAACTTCAACCCTTGTTGCCAATTACTTAAACTCTCTGGGACTTAAAGTAAATAAAGGTATTGCCGGTACAGGAGTCATTGGGCTTTTAGAAGGAAAATCCCCGGGGAAAACTATTGCAATCAGAGCCGACATGGATGCTTTACCAATTACCGAAGAAACCGATTTGCCATATGCTTCTTCAATCCCTGGAGTCATGCATGCTTGCGGTCACGATGTCCATACATCAATAGTTCTTGGTACCGCAAACATACTCAGCAAATTCAAAAATCAAATAAAAGGTAATATAAAATTCATATTTCAGCCTGGGGAAGAAGGATTGGGAGGAGCAAAAAAAATGATTGATGAAGGTGCTCTCGAAAATCCAAAGGTGGACGCAATAATTGCTCTTCATATAGCACCAAACTGTAAAACCGGACAAATTTCTATATGTTCAGGTCCCGTAATGGCATCTCCCAGTGAATTTACAATAGAAATAAAAGGCCGTGGAGGTCATGCTGCTGAACCTCAAAAAACTATTGATCCTATTATCATAGGTACAAACATCATTAACCTTTTTCAAACTATTGTGTCAAGAAACAAAGACCCATTAAAAAGTGCGGTATTATCCGTTACCAGTTTTCAAGCCGGAAACGCTTTTAATATTATTCCGTCAAATGCTTATATCAAAGGTACTGTGAGAACCTTTGACCCATTATTGGATGATGAAATTTATAAGAGAATGCACTCAATAATTTCCTCTGTAACCGGTGCAATGGGTGCAGAGTATTCTTTTAATTATAGGAAAAGTTACCCTCCCGTTATAAACAATAAAGAAATAGTGGATATAATCGTTAAAGCTTCATCAAAAATTATTGGCAAAGAAAATTTAATATTGAACAAGCAAGCATCCATGCTCGCCGAGGATTTTTCGTATTATTCCAATGAAATACCCGGTGCTTTGTTTAATTTAGGATGCTCGCACCCATCGTGGACTCATTTTGAAAACCTGCACAGCAGCAAGTTGGTGGTAGACGAAAATTGTATTTCTACAGGCATGGAAATATTCTCTCAAACCGTTATGGATTTTTTTGAGAATAATATTTCCTAATGCCCTCATAATTATTATCTTTAGCATTTATACTTTTACATTTTTTAATGAAATTTGTCAATTAATGCTGTTGATTAAATCCTTTAAATCATTCAGTCTGTCATGGGGAATAGCAACCCCTTTTTGGCTTGGTTTAAATTCCTCACTTTGTCCATCTGTCCAAAATACTCTTATGTCAATATATTTCTTTCCGCCTTTTTAACCTTTTTAATCTGTATTTCTTCACGACTATTTTTTTCAATTTTTCCGATTAATTCTTCACTGTCCCAAAAACCAGCCATAGTAATACCTCCAAATAGTTAAATTTAAAATACGGAATAATCTTAACAAAATTGCTTACAATAGTAAATAGTACATATTTTTCAATACATCATTCGAAAAAATCTCGGCAATAATACACATATAAAAAATAAGAAAGGAAGTTGTAGCTATGAATAGAACACCCTTAGATAGACTAGCTCTAGTTATAGTTGTAATTGGAGCATTAAACTGGTTATTGGTAGGACTTTTCCAGTATGACCTTGTAGCCGCTTTGTTTGGCGGTCAAACATCATTTTTATCCAGAATAATTTATTCTATTGTAGGACTTGCCGGTCTGTACAGCATTAGTTTACTCTTCAGGGAAGTACCTGCTGTAAGAGATAAGGTATAACAGCAATTTACACGTTAAAGATGCCTGTTTTAGTTTAACAGGCATCTTTAACAACTTATCTACATATTTCAGAGGTAAATTGCCTTTTTAAAAATAAATTCACTCTTTGCTCTCTGCTTTAATACCCCAGTTTTTAATATTACAATTGCTGCCATGCAAATCAGTACATATATCAATGTATTTCGACAGTATTAATTTATCCTTTTCGGTTAGCCTTACATTTAACTTTTTCAATTTCATAACAAATCCCCCCAGTAATTCAAACAAATCTTCCTTTGTTTTTAAATAAAATATTGTTATATATATACCCTAACCAGTTCACTGTATAACATGGAAAAATACACGTTTATTAGCATCATTTTCACCTTATAAAAATAAATTTAATGCACATTATATTAATACACTATCAAATAATTGATAGTGAATAAGATAAAAGGAGGCTATAAATATGGCTAGCAACAGCAAAACAAAGTTTGATAAATTGAAATATGAAGTAGCTTCTGAAGTTGGCGTTAACTTAAAACAGGGATACAATGGTGACATCACTGCCAGAGACGCAGGTAGAATAGGTGGAAATATCGTTAAGAAAGTCTTCCAGGCATATACAGGAAAGAACTATCAATAATGGATAATTACAAATAAAGTTTTGAATAAAGAAAAAAGGGTTGTTTTTACAACCCTTTTTCCTAATATAAAACTCAAATTTAACTCTCAGTTTTGCCAATCCTGAGAGCGGATGCAAAACCTAAATTTTACGAAAGGTTGATAGTTTATGAAAAATAACCCAAATAAAAAAGCAGTCTTAAAAGATATTGTCACAGAAGAGACAGTTGCTGTCTATCCCTACAATGTAGAAGGAAGTCAAGAAGAAATTGAAAAGAAAGTATTCGACTGGTATTATGCGCAAGGCTGTTCAAATGAAGAACAACTTCCAAAGCTGTTCGTAGA